>CAYWHF010000007.1:2154-3772 GCA_964457695.1 uncultured Methylocapsa sp. | reverse complement strand
GGGGACGGGGGGGGGGGTTACGGAGGGGGTGGGATACCTCCGAGCCCGCAACCCCCCAGGCGGGGCGGGCATTCGACCCCCGGCTCGGCAAGTTCGCCTTTTGGACCCAGCAGCCCATTAAGAGCGGGACTGTGTCGGCCGTGCGCTTGCTTGAACTCGACCCCACTGCGGCCGCCGTTGCCGTATTGCGAAGCCTCCAAATCTCTGCGTCAAATACCTTTTTGTTTAACGCGGCGATCGCGCCGGACCGGCGCCACGATGGGGCAATCAGCGCCTTCGGGAATAGTTTCGTAATCGAGTACAATGAGTCGAGCAAAGTGAACAACATCAATCCCCGAATCGACGCGGCCTCGAGCGTCAATGGCGGGCCGCTCTCCTTCCTTCTCGTCAAGGATGGGGTCGGCCCTTACAAGGACTTTTCATGTACGAAACCAGGCAGCGTGTGCCGGTGGGGCGACTACTCGGGGGCGACGCCCGATCCGAGGCCGATCATCTCGGGCCGCGGTGTGGTCTGGGGCACGAACCAGTTCTCCGGCGTGCCCAACCCGACGCCGACGGCCGCGAACTGGCGCACCGAGATTTTTGCGCTGGAACCTTGAATTGAATTCATTTTCCAACGGCGCCGGCCTGGTTGCCTTCGCAGCCGCGTCACTTCCTCTTGCGGCGCCACCAATACTCGGCCCATGGCAATAGCGCGGCAATCACAAAGAAACTGAGCTCCCAGCGGCCTGTCATCAGAATGTAGACAGTGCCGCAAACCGTCAGGACGACGCTGATGATAATGATCCCTTGCGGGCTGCGAAGGTATTGAAGGATGGCTCTGTCTCGGGGTAACATGGCTAAACCCTGGCAGGATAGAGTTTTCGCAACAACCGGACAGCATATCCGCTCGCCCGCTGCCCGGCAATCGTTGCCGCCAAAGGCGGCAAAATGCGGTCAATGTCTGCGGCAATGTGTCCGCTGACAAGGGCGCGGCACCCTACGCGGGCAAGCTCAAAGACCAGCGTGTGCCGCTTCCCAAGGGGATTTGGCAAGCGGATCACCAAACACCCGTGTTTGGCATGGACGCCCATGGTTCGCGTTTCGGGAGTGCATCGCCCTTTTGCAGCAGTTCAATCGAAATATTGTCGGGCGAGCGGATGAACGCCATGTGACCATCGCGCGGCGGCCGGTTCATCGTGACGCCAGCGTTCATCAGCCTCTCGCAGGTCTCATAAATGTCCTCGACCGCAAAAGCCAGATGGCCGAAATTGCGCCCGCCCGTGTAGATTTCCTTGTCCCAATTATAGGTTAGCTCAATGAGCGGGGATTTCCATTGCGCGGCGCGGTCCACATCGCTGGAGGCGGCAAGAAACACAAGCGTATAGCGGCCAGCCTCATTGTCCATCCGACGAATTTCGACGAGGCCGAGCTTATTGACATAAAAATCGAGCGATTGCGCAAGATCGGCGACGCGTACCATCGTGTGCAGATATTCCATGATCATCCTCCTCACTGCCCGCTCGTTGGCACTAATGGTGTGCCGGCAGCAAAAGACAAATGGCCGGAACGACGGGAGCTGGCCGATGAGCACGGTCAGCGCCGGGCGGGATTCAGCATCTCGCGCAGGGCCTTGCCG
>CAYWHF010000007.1:0-2144 GCA_964457695.1 uncultured Methylocapsa sp. | reverse complement strand
CAAAAGACAAATGGTTCATTGTCATATACTATAGTCTCGGAGCCTGGCCCAGACCGCGTCTCCTCATTCATTTTTGATTGAAGCAAAGCCCTTATGAGCGCGACATTGGCGTCTGCAGAGCAAACCCCTGCGGGAAACCGGGCAAACCGCCTCAAGGAGCAGGCGGCGCTCGCCTCGATTGCGGTAAGCGGGTCGCTGACGGCGGCGAAATTTGCCGCGGGCCTTGCCTCGGGTTCCCTTGCGGTGCTTTCCGAGGCTGGTCATAATCTTGCCGATGTGGCGGCGACGATCCTCACTTATTTCGCAATACGGATCGCGAACAAGCCGGCTGACGAAGACCACCAATTCGGCCATGCCAAGGTAGAGGCTCTTGCGGCCTTGGCCGAAACCGGGTTTTTGTTTGCGCTGGCCGTTTATATATTGATCGCGGCCGTCGCCCGGCTCGCCGCTCATAATGCGGATATCGAAACCAGCTTTTTTGTCTTTGCCGTTTTGCTCGTTTCGATCATCGTCGATTTGGTCCGCTGGCGGTCGCTGAAGCGGATAGCGGCGCGCACGAAAAGCGATGCGCTCGCGGCCGATGCTCTACATTTTTCGAGCGATATTGTCAGCTCCGCTCTGGCGCTTGGCGGAATCACAGCGGCACATTTTGGATATTCGCAAGGCGACGCGCTGGCCGCTTTGGGACTCGTTGTGTTTATCGCCGCCGCAGGCTTCCAGATTGGCCGGCGCACGGTCAACACCCTCGTGGATACCGCTCCAAGAGGACTTGCTTCGCGGGTCAAATCGGTCGCGCGTTCTGTTTCCGGCGTGGTGGATGTCGAGACCCTCCGGCTGCGCCGGGCGGGCGCTGAGATCGTCGGCGACATCGCGATCACCGTGTCGCGCACCTTGCCGCTCGAAGACGCCGCCGCAATTGAAGCCAATGTCGCCTCCGAAATCGCCGCCCGCTATCCGGAGGTCGCCCTAAAAGTTGACGCGCGGCCCATTGCGCTCGATAACGAAACCATACTCGAAGGCGTCCTTTTGATTGCCGCCAAACGCCGCGTTCCGGTTCATCACGTGACCGTTCAGGACGTCGGAGGGCGCACATCGATCAGTTTCGACGCCGAGCTCGACGGCCAGATGAAGCATGGCGGCGCGCACGAGGTCATCTCCGCACTGGAAACAGAGATCGGCCGCGAGCTCGGGCCCGGCATCGAGGTCGAAACCCACATCGAGCCGTTGGAACCACGGCCATTAAAAGGTTACCCCGCGCCTGAGGAAATCCGCGCGGAAGTCGCCGCAGTCCTTGAAGCAATGTCCAAAAATTCTGAAATCCACAATGTGCACAACGTGCGCGTGAGGGCGACACCGGATGGCATGGTCGTCAACTATCATTGTAGAGTAAGCTCTCACCTTACCGTCAGCCAAGTGCATGCAAAAGTCGACGAGCTCGACCGGAAAATGCGGGGAGCCTTCCCTGCCATCGTCAGAATCGTCGGTCACGCCGAACCTTCGCGCGTATGAGCGAACCGCCCCCCGCGTTAACTCCGCCGCTCACCGTGCTCGCTTCCTTGCTGCATGCCCGCCGCTTTGCGGGCCTGTTCTGGTGTCAGTTCTTTTCCGTCTTTAACGATAATTTTGTCCGCAACATGCTCGCCATGCTGATCCTTTTCCGGCTTGGCGAAAGCGATGCCGGCGCGTTGATCACGCTGGCCGTTGGGATTTTTATCGCTCCCTCGCTGTTCCTTTCCGGGCTTGGCGGCGAGCTGGCCGACGCCCATGACAAGGCATGGCTCGCGCGGCGTCTCAAATTCGCGGAAATCCCGGTTCAGCTTGTTGCCGCTTTGGGACTGGTTTTATCCTCACTGCCCCTGCTCTATGCGGCTTTGTTCGGGCTCGGCGTCATTGGGGCTCTGTTTAGTCCCGTCAAATATGGCATTCTTCCGGATTTGCTGGCCAAAGAGGAGCTTCTTGCCGGCAATGCGCTTGTTGAGGCGGCAACCTTCGTCGCCATATTTTTGGGGCTCATCGCGGGCGGCCTTTCCGTCACCGGACGCTCGCCGGGAGGAACCGTACTCCAGCTTATCGCAATCGCCGTCGTTTGTTTCGCCGCCAGCCTCTTTTTTCCCTAACCGGGGCGTGGCGCCGCCGGCCCTCGC
>CAYWHF010000006.1:0-21000 GCA_964457695.1 uncultured Methylocapsa sp. | reverse complement strand
TCTTTAAAAAGGATACGGTATCGTGTTCGAGCTGACGGGCAAAGGGTTCGCTCCACCGAAACCGTAAACGAAAAATTTCGCTACAGAGGCGAAGGCCGGGATACTGCGCGGCCTTTGCCAAAACTTGCGGTTCTGCCGTGCGCTTGCCGCCAGCGCACTCACCGTGAGACTAGGACCGGCACCTATTTGGTCAGATGCACTGGGGTAGGCGGCTGCAGCCAATGGGGCCCCGGCAGGCACGTACAGGTCTCGTCGTACGGCGATGGCCTCAATACGTTCTGCCATGTCGGCAGCTGGGGCACGGGCGGTGCAGATTTCACCGCGAGTGTGGATTGCTTTGGCAAAGGTGATGGAGGAGGCGGAGGACCTGCGCCGCAGGATAGTCGCTTCGATCTGCTGTTCGTTTGGTAGTCAAAGGAGATAACGTGCTCACCCGATCGCAGTCGCTGACCGGGTGGGCATGTCTTCTGGATTCCAGCGCTGCAACTGGCGCAATCCCATTAATAGGAAGGACCGCCGATACTTGACAGACGACCGAAGCACGCAGGGCGTCACTTCCGCCGTATCTTCACGTCGAGATCGAGCACAACCTCAAGCTCGATGCGCAAATCGAGCAAGGCACCGCTTAAAGTGTCGAACACATGAGCATCGTCGGTCACGCCCGTGAATGTAACCTGCACGACGCCAGCGACGGTCGTAACTTTACTCAGCGTTCCGCAGCCTTCCAGCACGCGTTTTTTTATGGCCCCGGAAAGAGCGCGTTCAACCTCGTCTGCCTCTGCCACCAACGTCTCCCGTCTATCCTGACACGGTACCAACGGCCCGAGCCGGACGAAACAACGCCAAACCGCTAAAGGCCAAGCTCATGCCTTTGTCAGAAGGCCATTACGTGCTGTCCTAGCCCTCAAAAGAGCGAAATGGGCGCAGCCACGTTATCACACAACCCAGCAAATAGCCGCTGGCGCTTCTGGGCGCGCCTGCCTCTCACAGCGTCCCGGCAAACGGTCCTTGCGGCGCGGGTTTCACCCCCCTATGCTGCGCTTATGAGCATCAACTCGAAAGACAATTCGTCGCCAAACCCGGGCACAGGCGCCGGGGCGGAAGTGACGCCGCTTTATGGCGATCGCGGCAAGTTCGAAGCCATCGCAACGCCGCGGCGCAGACGCGGGCTTCGCGCGGTGCCGATACGAATTATTCTGCCCAATCTCGTCACTTTGCTGTCGCTGAGCATAGGGCTCACCGCGATTCGCTTTGCGGTCGACGGCCAATATGAGACAGCCGTTATTGCCGTTATCGGGGCCGCCATCCTCGACGGCCTGGATGGCCGGCTCGCGCGGGCGCTTCGCGGCACCTCGCGATTCGGCGCAGAACTCGATTCGCTTGCCGATTTCGTCGCTTTCGGCGTTGCGCCAGCGCTCATACTTTACTTTTGGGGATTGCACGAAATTAAGAGTTTTGGCTGGTTTGCGGCCCTCGTTTTTGCCATTGCCGCGGCATTGCGCCTCGCCCGTTTCAATGTGACGCTCGACGATCCGAACCGGCCGCCGTGGCAGACGCATTTTTTCACTGGCATGCCCGCGCCTGCAGGCGCCATCGTCGGACTCTTGCCGGTATATCTCAATCTTTCGGTCCTTGCGGTTCCGCACACTCGTTCCGTGGCGCCGTACGAAATCGCCTATGTCCTTCTCATTGCTCTTTTGATGGCAAGTCCGCTCCCTCACTTTTCGGGCAAGAATATTGGCCGTGTGCCGCGCGAATATGTCCTTCCCGTGCTTTTTGGAATCGCCGCCTGCTTGCTGTTGCTCGCGACCTTTACAATGGAAATGCTGATTGGCCTGACCCTGATCTATCTCGCGACGATCCCCATTGCCATGCGCCGCTTCAAAGCCTATGCGGCGGCGGACGCCGCGCAGGCTGACGCCGCTCCGCCGCCGGGGCAAGCCCTAAACGTTCGAAAATGACGGAAATAGCGTGTGCCAGGTCAGGATTGCGCGGGGCATTGACCGCTCGGCAGTTCACAAAGGCGGCGTTCTCGTCTAGGGTCCACACGGACAACGCCGGGAGGCTGACGCGGACAAGCGGCCGCCGCATGAAAAGGTAATTAAGAGGCCTGGCCGCCAAGGAGAGAAATGTCGAAGGAAGAATTGCTGGAATTTCCGGGGACCGTTATGGAATTGCTTCCGAATGCGACCTTCCGGGTCAAGCTCGAAAACGACCACGAGATCATCGCACACACCGCCGGAAAAATGCGCAAAAACCGCATCCGCGTTCTGACCGGCGACAAAGTCCTCGTTGAGATGACACCATACGACCTGACCAAAGGCCGCATCACCTACCGGTTCAAATGACAATGGCTTTAGCTATGGATGGCTGCCATGACCCGTGACGATAGGGTTTGGCGGCCGCGTCTTATTTTGGCTTCGGCATCGCCGAGGCGGCTCGAACTCCTGCAGCAGATTGGCATCGAGCCGGACGCGCTTCTTCCGGTCGACCTCGACGAAACCCCGCGCAAGCTCGAGCTGCCGCGCAATCTCGCTACTCGACTCGCCATGGAAAAGACGCATGCCGCCGCGCGTGCCGCTTTGAGCCGGCCCGGACTTGCCGATGCCTACATCCTCGGTGCCGATACGGTTGTGAGCGTCGGGCGGCGCATTCTTCCGAAATGCGAAATCGTGTCGGAAGCGGCGCAATCCTTACGGATTTTGTCCGGGCGCGCGCACCGGGTCCACACCGCCGTGTGCCTGATCACGCCTAAGGGCCGCGTGCGGCGAAAACTCGTCGAGACGCGGCTGCGTTTCAAGCGGCTCTCGTCCGCAGAACTCGAAGCCTATCTCGGATCGGGCGAATGGCGGGGTAAGGCCGGAGGCTATGCCATTCAAGGCCTTGCCGGCGGCTTTGCGCAAAAACTGGTTGGATCCTATTCGGCGGTCGTTGGCCTTCCTCTCCACGAGACATTATTTCTGTTGTTGGGGGAGGGCTTTCCGGTGCAACTGTCTTGGCTGAATAGGGTTTAACCGAGGTTTCGCGAAAATTATGGCCGCCACCCGGGATGGCAACCGCACCGGCGAGTGCAAAGGCAAAAAGCCGAACCGTTCCTGCCCGATATGCGGAAAACCTGCCGATTTCGCGACCCGGCCCTTCTGCTCGAAGCGCTGTGCCGACGTCGATCTTTACCGCTGGCTCGGCGGTGCCTACGTCGTCCCGGCAAGCAATGAGAAAGAGACTGGAGCGCATGGCGCCGAAAGGCAGCCAGCATCCGAGGTCCCCGAAGCATAGAATCGCCAAAGTCTGTTTGACGGAATTCCGATGTTCTTTGTTGCCTCAAAGCTCTTTTGGATGGCCGCCGAACCTGTGACCTTTCTCATTTTCGTAGGCGTCTTAGGGGTTTTTCTAGAGTTTACCCGGTTTGCACGGGCAGGAAGGGTGCTCGTGGCTTGCGCGATTTTGCTGCTCGCGGTCGGTTTGCTCACGCCGGCCGGAGCGCTGATCCTGCGGCCCTTGGAGAACCGGTTTCCGCAGCCGCCAGTGAACTTGGCGGAGCCCGCCGGGATCATTGTGCTCGGAGGGGCTGTGGACACGGCAAGATCGCAGGCGCGCGGACAAGTCTATCTCGATTCGGACGCCGCCCGCATGACCACGGCTGTCGAGCTCGCAAGGCGCTATCCGATGGCGCGGCTGGTATTTACCGGTGGCTCCGGGGATATTCTGGGCGAAGGGCCAGCGGAGGCCATTAGCGCGCGAGATTTTTGGCTCTCAATGGGCGTGCCGGACGAAAGGATAATCCTCGAGGACAAATCCCGTAATACATTTGAAAATGCCGCCTTCACGCGTGATTTGGTGCATCCGAAGCAAGGCGAAATCTGGCTGCTCGTAACCTCTGCCTGGCATATGCCGCGCTCGGTAGGCATATTCCGGCACATCGGTTTTGCCGTAATACCTTATCCCGTCGCCTATCGCACCTTCGGCGACAGGCGCGATCTAAATTTCCTTGGACCCCCAGGAGATAGAGTCATCACGCTCGACAGCGGCATTCGCGAATGGCTTGGGCTCTTGGCTTACTGGCTGACCGGCAAGTCGGATGCGCTGTTTCCCGCGCCTTGATATCATAAAGGCATGTGGCTGGACGCGGTTTCGCCGCCCAAATCTACCGGTTGCTGGCTTTAATTTGGCGGGCGCGTACGGTAAAGCTCTGCAGAACCATCGCAAGCTCCGGCAATCCTTTCGGCTGCGCTTATGACTCTCACGCTCATCATCGCGAACAAGACCTATTCGTCATGGTCTTTCCGGCCGTGGATCTTGATGCGCCATTTTGAGATTGCATTTGACGAGGTCACAGTTCCCTTGGCGCAGGAAAATACGCGCGCCGAGATATTTCGCTACACACCGTCCGGAAAATGTCCGGCTCTGCAAGACGGTTCGATCATCGTATGGGATTCGCTCGCCATAATCGAATATCTCGCCGATCGTTTTCCACAGATGGCGATCTGGCCGCGATCGCGGACGGCCCGCGCGCAAGCACGTTCGCTCGCGGCCGAAATGCATTCCGGCTTTGCGAATCTTCGCGCGTCGCTGCCCATGAACATGCGCCGCAAGGTCAAGAAACTGGAGCTCAGCCCAGACGCAGCCGCCGATGTTGCGCGCCTCGAAGGCGCATTTGCGGCGGCGCGCGCGGAGTTTGGTCAAGCCGGCCAATTTCTTTTCGGCGATTTTTCCGCCGCCGACGCGATGTTTGCGCCCGTGGTCAACCGGTTGCACGTTTATGATGTCGATGTCTCGCCCGGCACGCGCCGCTATATGGAGAAGATGATGGCGGTGCCTGCTTGGAAGGACTGGTCGGCACAAGCCCTAGCGGAACCCTGGGTCATTGATAAATACGAAATTGGCTGAAAGAGCACGGGCCTGGCGGTTGCTGGCGTTGCGCCCAAGCGAATTTTCCTAGCCTTTTCAGCGGAAGGTTCATGCTTGCCGTTGCGCCCAACCGGCACGATCTATAAGATTCGTGGAAAGTGAAATTCTCGTGGGGAGCTAAGTGGGGCGGCCAGGGGAAAAGGGTGGCGCAATTGCGCCGGCGTCCAGCACCAAGCTGGACATTGATGCGTTTCTCGAAGCGGCGGCAAAATTGCCAGCGGCAGCCGATTCGGGAAGGGGGAGGCTCGTGTTCGCGCTTGACGCGACCATGAGCCGGCAGGCGACCTGGGACATCGCACAAAGCGTGCAAGGGCGCATGTTCGTGACGGCCGCGGCCCATGGCGGTCTCGACGTTCAGCTCGTCTATTACCGCGGCCTTTCAGAATGCAAGGCATCGGGCTTCGTAAGCGGCGGCGCGCATCTAGCTTCCCTCATGACGAAAATTGCGGTCGGTGCCGGCCAGACTCAGATCGGGAAAGTGCTGCGCCATGTGATCGACGAGTCGCGGAAAAGTCCGGTCCGTGCTTTGGTCTTTGTTGGCGATGCGATGGAAGAGCAGCTTGATATTTTGGCGGGGCTTGCCGCGGAACTGGGGCTTTTGGGCGTGAAGGCTTTCCTGTTCCAAGAGGGGCGCGACACTGTCGCGGAGCACGCGTTCCGGAAAATTGCAATGTTGACGGGCGGCGCTTACGCGGCTTTCGATCTTTCGTCGCCGGACAGGCTCGTTGCGCTGCTGTCGGCTGCGGCGGCCTATGCCGCCGGAGGACGGCGTGCACTAGAATTCGAGGCGCGCGCGGCGGGACCTGGTACTGCAGACCTTCTCTTGTCGCAAATGCGCTGAAGTGGCGGCACGGAATGATCTATCTGCTTTCCGGAATCTTGCTGTTCTGGCTCGTGATCGCTGCACTAAAGGCCTTCGCGGCGGCAGATCCCGTGACGCTTGCCCGCATCATCCGCCGCGGCAGCGGAAGCATCGCGGTTCTTGCGGCGACTTTATTACTGTTACGGGGGCGCTTTGACATGGCACTTGGGCTTGGTGGACTGGGAGCTTGGTTGCTTGGGTTGCGCCGCGTGCCGCTGCCGCGGTTCTTTAACGCCTCGGGCCGCTCGAGGAGAGGGAATGTTTCCTGCGTCAGATCGGCAATGATCGAGATGGAGCTCGATCACGATACCGGCAAAATGCGGGGGGCTGTGCTGGCCGGGCCGGACGAGGGAAAATTACTGGACGCCATGACCAGACCGCAGTGCGAGGCACTCTACGGCCTCTGTTGCACGGATGATCCCGACGGAGCGCGGCTTATGGAAACCTATCTTGACCGCCGGTTTCCCGGATGGCGTGCGGCAGCGCAAGACCAAAGCAACTCGGGGCACGGGGGCGCGCGACGCCGCTTCGGCATGATGTCGGAAGATGAAGCGTATGAAATCTTGGGACTTCAGAAGGGCGCTTCGGAAGAGGAAGTCATTCGATCGCACCGTGCGCTGATGAAGAAACTGCATCCCGATCACGGGGGATCGACAAATCTGGCGGCTCGCGTCAACGAAGCCAAGGATGTGCTGATACGGCGTCATCATTAGGCAGGACTTTGAGGTCGAACGGAACTTGGGCGTTGCGGTCTTTAGAAGTGATTCAATTTCTCGTTGCGAAGCAGGAAAATCCTGAGCGTTTGAGGGCTTTGCAGATGCGTTCGGCGGTATCCGCCTCGAGCCCGGCAAAACGCGCGCGATAAAGAGTCTCCGAACCTTTCTGGACTTTTTCGGTAAAGGCATGCGCCTTGGCCAATGTCTTTGGTCCTTCAGATTTGGCGCGGGCAAGAAGTTCGGTCGCCTTATCTATGTCGGGGGTTGCGCCAATCTGGATCATCCAACCCGTCCGCGTCTCAGATGCGCGGCGATTATCGGCGGCTCCTAGCGCAAGACGGCTTTTCTTCGAATCCTCATCTTGCTCTAGTCCTTTGTTTTGTAGCGTGTCCGGACGCAAAACCGGCCCCCATTTTTGCTGGACACGTTCTACGGCAGCGGTCGGAGGGAGATCGTTAATTCGGGCTGTGATTTTGGGAGCGAGTATTTGCGCGCTGCCTGAGCCTTCGCGAAGGGCGGAAGGGGTTGCCGTCGAAAGGCTCGCGCCATCTTCGCTCAAACCGTGCAGGGTCGAGCCGTCGAGGCGCAGTTGTTTGCCGCCAGGCTCTGCCTGGAGTTCGCGGTTATCGGCCGCTACCGGCTTAGGTGCTCCGGAAACAAATGCAGGTCTTGGCCTATTTGGCGAAACATTATCGGTCTTTAGCGAAGCAACCTGGTTTGGATCCACGGCAGGTTCGGGTCTTAGCATATCCGGCTTGAATGCGGGCTTTAGACCTCCCGGCTGCGCTTCGAACGTTCCGCGGCTGCTCGCGCGGCTTTGCGTGTCGGTGTTCGCGCGCGTGGCTAGGGAGGCTGCGCGAATGATTGCGCTATCCTCGATGTGATCTTCGATCAGCCCGGCCATGATATTGTCGCGGCTCCGTGCGCTTGCACCGCCAAGCACCACCGCGACGATATAGTGCCCATCGCGCTTTACCGAGGTCAATAGATTGAACCCCGACGCATTTGTGTAACCCGTCTTGATACCGTCCATTCCTTCGACGCGGCCGAGGAGGTGATTGTGGTTCGCGATCGCGGCGTGGCGGTAATGGAACACGCGCGTTGCGAAATAATGGTAGTAGCGCGGAAAGCGCTCCTGGATCGCGCGGCCGAGTATTGCAAGGTCATGCGCCGTCGTCAGCTGATCGGCATTGGGCAGACCCGAGGCATTGGCAAAATGCGTGCGGGTCATGCCAATTTCATGCGCCTTTTCCGTCATGAGTGCCGCAAAATGCGATTCGTTTCCGCCGATGGATTCAGCGATCGCAACAGCTATGTCATTCGCCGAGCGTGTAACAACCGCTTTGATGGCGTCATCCACACTAATCGTTTCCCCCGGGCGAATACCCAATTTGCTTGGTTTTTGGGCCGCCGCAAAAGCCGAGACCAGAATGTCGCTGTCGAGTCGCAAATGACCTTGCTGGAGCCGTTCGAACAAAAGGTAGAGGGTCATCACCTTCGTGATCGAGGCGGGGAAGCGCTGCTCGTTTTCGTTGCGGGCGTAAATGGTTTTGCCGGTAGTGCCGTCAACGACGATTGCGGCGATGTTCGACCGGCTGTGGCTACCGCGCTCCTCGTGATGGCGGATTGACGCGTGGTGGTGGTGCCAGCGTCCGGCATAGGTATGGGCGTAGCCGTGCCGGTGATGCGCGTGCCAATGCCTCGCCTTTGCGGGCGAAGCGAGCAAGCTCATCGCGGCTAAGGCCAGGCACACAATCGCCAAGGCCCCGTTTTTGCGGCTAAATGTCGCGCTTAAATTTGGCATTCGCAATTTCCTTAGTCCCGGCGGGGCAGATCCTGCCTCAGCAGCGGGCTATTCGTTTCGAAAACTTAAACCGTTGCGGTTAGCGCTTGGTTAAGCCTAGGGTATGGAGCGGGAGCGAGGCTGAATTCGCTTTATGATGCGGCGCAACATCTGACTTGACGTGATTTGTGCAATGCACTATACGACTTCCGGCGAGGAGAGCTCGCGTTTTGTCGCTTCGATTGCACGATCGGGGCGCCACCCTCAGGGAAGGTAAAATGACAGACAAATTCGATGACATCCAAAAGTACGGCAAAGAGCAATTCGAGGCTGCCACGGCGGCAACCGACTCGGTCGTGAAGACGCTCCAGGCGATCGCAACCGAAACGGCCGATTATTCCAGAAAGTCCTTTGAAAGCGGCTCCGCTTTCCTGGAAAAACTGTTTGGCGCCAAGTCTTACGACAGCGCGATCCAACTCCATTCGGAATATTGGAAAAGCTCTTATGCAGGATTTATCGCTCAGGCAACAAGATTGGGCGAACTCTATTCCTGTCTCGCGAACGAGGCGTACAAGCCTTTTGGGACCGCATTTGCCAAAGTTTACAACGGAAAAAGCTGAGCGTCTGTGGCCAGGCGCCGGCCTGTGGCAATGCGGGCGCGGTGGTTTTGAATACACTTCTGCAATCCGGAAATTGACGGCTTCTTGAAAGGCTCGGCTCAGATCGAGCCTTTCCGAAAATTAGAAACTCCGGCGAAGGCTTGCCGTCGGTGTCGATCATGGCTTGGCGACGGGCCCTATTTGGCAACAAATCCACTCATAAATCCAAATTGTTGGGCGATCCCAGCAGTTTCCTCGCAAATTGAAGCCCAAAAATCACGAGATTTCGATGCGGGCTTACCCCGCGCCGCAACATCTCCTTGACATGATTTGTGCAACGCACTAAAATAGTGGCAAATGAAGGTCCGGCGCTTCCCTCAAATTGGATCCGCGCGCAACTGATCAAGGATCAACCCATGGCCTACGAGTTTGAAGACATGCAAAAGTTCGGAAAGGAGCAGTATGACGCGGCGGCGGTGGCAACAAGCTCCATCGCCAAGGTCCTGCAGGCAATCGCCACCGAGACGGCCGATTACTCCAAAAAGTCTTTGGAGAGCGGCTCTGCCTTTGTGGAGCAGCTGCTTGGCGCCAAGTCGTACGACACCGCGATCCAGATCCAATCCGAGTATTGGAAAACGTCCTACGCCGGTTTTATTGCGCAAGCGACCAAGATGGGCGAACTCTATGGCAATTTGGCCAAGGAGGCACTCAAGCCCATTGAGACGGCGTTTTCCAAAGTGTCCAACAGCAAAAACTAATATTGGCGCGGCGCTTCTGGCGGTGAAGCGGGCATTAGCGAAGCCGCCATTCCGGCACGCGCCGTGATTCCTGGGCGAGGCGGTTGGCCATCCTCCAAAGGGAGGGTCCGAAACTTGCTCGACTGCTGCTTGGCACCGTGGTTGACCGCTTAAACCAGCGCGCTCAATCAAAATCGGCGCCCAGCTCACCGGCCTAAAATCGAGGCGCGAGCGCGGACCCACGATAGCGAAGGAGATTCGCATGACCGAGAATGGCAATGCAATTGCTTCCGAATCAGAAAACCCCCCGGAACGCAAGGCGCGCGAGAGGAAAAGTTCCGCTTTATCTGGGGCTGCCCGCGAGCCAGAGGCCGAGGCTTACCGAATGGCCGCGGATGAAAGTGCCGCCCCGGCCAACAACGACCCAATGACCGCAGTTATAGAAGCGGCCGTGACATCCGAATTCGAATTTGTGCAGGAACTTGGCAGGGAAGGATTAGAAACCGCGGAAACCGTGGCCCTCTCGCTTGCCGAGAGATTTCGCGAGCTAGCGGGCGAGTCGGCCTCCTGCACGAAAGAGTTTTTGGGTTGCGGCTACGCTTTTGCCGGAGAGCTGCGGCAAGCAAAGTCTCCTTTAGCCGCGGTAGAGATCCAGATTGATTTTGCCCGGTCGGCCTACGTTCGCCTGCTCGACCATTTCTTGAAAGTGAGCGGTCTCTATTGGGACTTTTTGCGGCAAGCTTGCAGTGCCGCCGAATTGGATGTGGCCAAGGTCAAGTGCTAAAGACCGCGCGGGGACCTCGCAGCACGCGGTTCGAGCGCAGCTAAAAGCAGATCGTCTCGACGCCGCAACAGCTTTCCGTCGCCGCCTGGGCGGCCCCAAATCCAACCTCCCTCCCTTGTGAAGCCCGGCTCTTGCCGGGCTTTTTTTGTCTGTTAACGTTGCGGCATTCGGGTGCCGTTAAATATTTTTCCAGCTGCTACGAGCCTTGCGGCGGGCGTCAAGCGAAATTCATTCGATTTGCGCAAAAAGTCATATGGCTCCTAAGGCAAACCGGCGCTAAATTATCTTTTGCCGGTTGCCCCATCGTCGAGCGGCGATCATCGGCGCATCTTCGGGCTGGCTTGCCGCCGGCGGCAAGAGAGGGTTATACCGGCGAGGTTTGGTTGCGATGGACGGCGCCACACGGCTATCTGAGCTTTGGGCTTTGCGGCTCAGCCGCTCGAATGCGGCTTTGGGCGCGCCCACGGCCACGCCGGCTTCCCGGACGGCAGCTGCCAAGGAACCGCGGCGGGAGGGCGAAGACGGGCCCGGATCGAGCACGGCCGTAATTGCCCGCCCTAAGCCGCAAACCCGGCATCCGAACATGTACCGGGTCTTGCTCTTGAACGACGACTACACCCCAATGGAGTTCGTGGTCGCCATTTTGCGAAAATATTTCAACAAAGATCCGGACGAAGCGACGCGTATCATGTGGCATGTCCACCAGCACGGGGTCGGCGAGTGCGGCGTCTTTACGTACGAAATCGCCGAGATGAAAGTCACGCAGGTCATGGATCATGCCCGCAAGCATCAACACCCGTTGCAATGTATAATGGAAAAGAAATAGAGGTTTGACCCAATGCCGTCCTTCTCCCGCAACCTTGAGCAGTCGCTTCACCGGGCCTTGGCGATCGCCAATGAGCGCCACCACGAATATGCCACGCTCGAACATTTGCTGTTTAGCCTGACCGAGGACGGGGACGCCGCGGCGGTGATGCGGGCCTGTTCGGTGGACCTCGACATTTTGCGAAAAAACCTTCTCGAATATATCGACCAGGAGCTCGACAATCTTGTGAGCGAGGACCGCGAAGACGCGAAACCCACAGCGGGCTTCCAGCGCGTCATTCAGCGGGCGGTCATTCACGTTCAGTCTTCCGGGCGGGAAGAGGTCACCGGCGCCAATGTGCTCGTTGCCATTTTTGCCGAGCGCGAAAGTCACGCCGCCTATTTCCTGCAAGAACAGGACATGACCAGATATGACGCGGTGAATTACATCAGCCATGGCATCGCCAAGCGGCCGGGACTTTCCGACTCGCGCAGAATTCCGCGTGGCACCGAGGAGGACAACGAGACGCGTGAAGCGCGGGAGGCCAAGGAAAGCGGCGAATCGAAGAAAAAGGACGGCGCTCTCGACGCCTACTGCGTCAATCTCAACCGGAAGGCGCGCGACGGACGCATCGACCCGCTGATCGGCCGCGAGAGCGAGGTCCAGCGCACCATTCAAGTCTTGTGCCGCCGTCACAAGAACAACCCGCTGATGGTCGGCGATCCGGGCGTCGGCAAGACCGCGATTGCCGAGGGCCTCGCCCGCAAGATTGTCATGGGCGACGTCCCGGAGGTTCTCGCCGATGCGACCGTCTTTGCGCTCGACATGGGCACGCTTTTGGCCGGCACCCGCTATCGCGGCGACTTCGAGGAGCGTCTAAAACAGGTCATCAAAGAGATCGAGCACCACAAGAAGGCAATTCTCTTCATCGATGAGATCCATACCGTCATCGGCGCCGGCGCGACATCGGGTGGCGCGATGGATGCGTCAAACTTGCTGAAACCTGCTCTCGCGCAGGGTCTGCTGCGCTGTATCGGTTCGACGACCTATAAGGAATACCGCCAGTATTTCGAAAAGGATCGCGCACTCGTGCGCCGGTTCCAAAAAATCGACATCAATGAACCGACGGTTGCCGACGCCATCGAAATCATGAAGGGCCTGAAACCCTATTTTGAGGAATTCCATAAGCTTCGTTACACCAACGAAGCGATCAAGGCCGCGGTCGAACTTTCCGCGCGTTACATCAATGACCGCAAATTGCCGGACAAGGCAATCGATGTGATCGACGAAACCGGGGCAAGCCAGATGCTCCTGCCCGAGGCCAAGCGGAAAAAGACGATCGGCATCAAGGAGGTCGAGGTGACCATCGCGACGATGGCGAGAATTCCTCCGAAGACCGTATCCAAGGACGATGCCGAGGTTCTCGAACATTTGACCGAGACGCTGGAGCGCGTCGTTTATGGCCAGAACGAGGCCATCGAAGCCCTAACGTCGGCCATCAAACTTGCCCGCGCGGGTCTAAGAGACGCCGAGAAACCGATCGGCTGCTATCTCTTCTCTGGGCCGACCGGAGTCGGCAAGACCGAGGTCGGGCGCCAGCTCGCGATCTCGCTCGGCGTCGAGCTCGTGCGCTTCGATATGTCGGAATATATGGAGCGCCACACCGTGTCGCGGCTGATCGGCGCCCCTCCCGGCTATGTCGGCTTCGACCAGGGCGGCCTTTTGACGGACGCGATCGACCAGCATCCCCACTGCGTGCTGCTTTTGGACGAAATCGAAAAAGCCCATCCCGATCTATACAATATTCTGTTGCAGGTCATGGATCACGGCAAGCTCACCGATCACAGCGGCAAATCAGTCGACTTCCGCAACGTGATCTTAATCATGACGACGAATGCGGGCGCCGCCGATATGGCCAAAAACGCCTATGGCTTCACCCGCTCGAAGCGCGAAGGCGACGATATGGAGGCGATCAGCCGGATGTTCGCACCGGAATTCCGTAATCGGCTCGATGCGGTCGTAACTTTCAAGCATCTGCCGGCCGAAGTCATCGTCAAGGTGGTCGACAAATTCATCATGCAGCTCGAGGCCCAGCTCGCGGACCGGAATGTCACAATCGAGCTCGCCGACGAGGCGCGCAATTGGCTGGTCGAACATGGCTATGACGAGCAGATGGGCGCGCGGCCAATGGCGCGCGTCATTCAGCAGGTAATCAAAACGCCGCTCGCCGACGAGGTGCTTTTTGGCCGGCTGAAGAACGGGGGAACGGTGCGCGTTGTCGTAACCGCAGGCGAAGATGGGATCAAGAAACTGGGATTCGTCTATCCCGAAGGGCCGGTGCTGCCGCGCCCGGAACGCGACATTGTCGAGGCGAGCAAGAAGCGCGTGCGTCCGGAGCCCGAAGTGCGGCGCGCGAAGTCGCTGCGCCATAGAGGCGAGGATGGCGGCGGCGACGACGAGGGCGACGACCTCGATATCGATGAGGCCGAAGCGATCGGACCCAGCGGCGAGCCTGAAACAAAACACTAAAAAGTGGCCGTCACATCTGTGATGAGGGCCGCAGCCCCCTCTTCCACTGGGCCTTTGGTCGCACGGGTATGCTGAATGGCGCCGCCATGCACCGGATCGATGCCTACCGCATGCTCAGCGGCGCAGCGCGGAGCTCGGCATGATGGTCAAGATTGACTGCCACACATTTCGGCCGACCGGTATCACCGCTAATCTCGAAGCCGGCGGGACACTGGAGAACGCGCAGGCGATGACCGCGCGCAACGAAGCTCTATGATCCAACCGGGGCTGAGATTACGCTCGATGAGGTCGAGCGGATTGCGATTTGAAACTTCCCCCGCCTACGCCCTTGCATCCACATTACCCGGAGACTGATCGTGCGACGAGGAAAACAGTCCCACCGGACGGCAGCACCAACCAAAAGACGTCAATCACCGGGATCACATTCGGGATGGTATTCAAAGTTAACAACGACGAAATCCGCCTTTGGAAGGGCTCTAGTGTTCGCATGGATCAGAAATACCATCACCACTGATTCGAAAATGGTTCTGTACATAGTTATTCTGGTTATTCTAACGTCTATACTCGCATGGGGTTGGCAGTCCGAACATCTCCACCCATATATCGCTACGGCCGCAAGTGCTATCGGTGCCTTACTGATCGGAGGTGCAGCATTTGCCACCCCGCGATATCAATGGACCTTGCTTCTGTGTGGGGGACTGTTTACTGCGTGGGTAACATGGTTCACGGCAGTCGACGTTACGGCAAAAGACGCGAAAATATTGCAACAGGACTATCGCCTCCGCAAGCTCCACGACTACTTCATTCAATTCGTCGGCCGTTCACCTCAGAATTTACCAGACCAAGTTTTAACCGATATGGGGAGTATTCTAAATAACCGATTTCAAGAGGCGCTCATGGCACGTGACCCCTCTCATAGCTATGATGCCGCGCGTGATTTGATAGAACTTTTGACTGCTATCGACACAAACAACGGGCATGCTCTCTATTTCTCTGGAGAAATTGACTGGCACCGTCGCGTCGGCGACTATGGCAGCTTTGCATTTTATACGTATCTTGAGCAAGAACTACGATACGCTCCCCAATTTAGGCAAAATGACACATCCGTAATGGCATGTCGCAACCCAAAAGGATACTGCAGACAGCGTACAGCATGGGTATCGCACGTACTGGCAAACCAACTGTTGCAACGAGCACTTAATAGGGAAAGAGCTGGCCTAGACGCCACCGCGGAATGGGGAGAGGTATTAGAAAAAGCTTGTGACGCTGAAATTGTGTGTGGAATTTTTGAACAATATAAGTCTACAAAAACACTCGTAGACGAAGCCAAGAGACACCTGCCTGGCAGGATGTGTAGATGCGCGGTATCGGACGATTTCTTTGGGAGAGCACCCTTCAGCTCGTCGGTCATTACTGCAAAAACATCGAACACCGAACAAAAACAATGCGACATCGTTACCTTATGTAAGTGACCGACTGCATGATAAAAGGACGTTATCATGCGTGAGGCGGGGACAAAAAAGGGGAGGGCGGGCGCGATTCCGCATTTCTGCTATGGGAACACACTCGTCCATCCCCCGCTCTGGAGAGGCAAAGTGACGGTACGCCAAATTGCCCAGAAAGTGCCTTATCCAGTCGATGTAGAAGCGGGGAAAATTTATTATTGGTGTGCCTGCGGCCAATCAAGAAGCAACCTTTCTGCGTCCGCTATGATTGCCGCTCTCCTCAATCGTCTAACGCGGCGGCATAGCGGTATCTGCTAGGTCAATTCGACACGCAAGGTGCGGCCAACCGCGCTCGCCGCACGGCGCAAGGTGTCGAGCGTAACCGACGGAATGGCTGGGTCAAGCAGCCGGTCAAGCTGGCGGCGGCTGGTTTTCATCCGCGCGGCCATTTCGACTTTGGTGATGCCCTGCTCTTCCATCGCGGCGGCAAGCTGCTCCGCGATGATTTCCTTGATGGCGTGATCCTCGCACGCTCCCAGCATGCCCTGACCGGCAAGGAATTCATCAAAGGTCTCTTGGCTCACGCCGCCTTTCTTTTTCTTGGTCATGACGTCACCTCACGTTTGCGTTTGAGTGCAAGATCAATGTCCGCCTGCGGCGTCTTCTGCGTCTTCTTGATGAAACCATGCAGCAAGATCATATAACCCTCGCCCATGCAGAAAATCACCCGAGCAATCCGGTTGTTGTCGAGCGTGCTGCGCACCTCAAACAAGCCATTGCCGAGCGGCGCACAATGCGGCCGCCCGATCGGCCAGCCGAATTCGACCTTTTGAATATCTTTGCCGACCGTCTGCCGGTCGGCCGCGGGCAATTCCAGAATCCATTCGCGCACCGGACTGTGCCCCGCCGCATTCAGATAAAAACGCGCGGGCAATTTCTTCGTGCGATTGATCATCCGGGCCTAATGTACCAAAATTGGCACATATTTGCAAGTTGTTTCAAAGCGCCTTCGCCTCTTGCTCTTGCACGTATGGGGTTATGGGTTCCACGGTTCGAGAATTGGTATTACGCCGAGCTTACATCGGAGCTGATTACCAGCAACATGTTTGGCCATCGAAGCGCCGCCGACGCCCGATTCCAATTGCACCAAAAAATTGATCGATCTGATAAGGTCAGGTGAAGACACTGTCTTCGGGTATGTAAGGTTTTAGGCCTCGATCGGACAAAAAGTTTTCACGTGAAACATTTCTAGAATCATTCTAAAAACACCAGGTCTCGCTCTTTTGTCTGATTGAGCGCGTCACCGCACCCTTCAAGAGGCTTCAAATGCCGCCGCGAGAGCGATAGCGCCCCGCAGCTGGAATGCCTCCAACATGAGGTTTCCGGACAGACCATAAATAGAGCGCTTCGAAAGCCAGGGGATAGGAATAAACCAGTTATTAAGCACAATCCGCTATTGAGATTCGCCTTTGGTTAGGACTTTCGGGAGCTGGCATGTGTTCACGTCTATTCTTGCCGTGCAACAGGCCCGTAATTTTTGCTGGGCTCTGCATGATAGCTTGCATGTCTTTGGCATTTGCGTCGAATTATGAGTTTCTCTCCGCACCGGAAACCGATCTCAACCGGGTTTATCGCCTCGACCGGGCGTCAGGAGAAATTGGCGCTTGCCAATATGGCCTAAAGGAAGCCTCAATAGGCGTCACACTCTGCTATCCTCCTGGGGAGGGCGCGGGCCCCCAAGCGCCAAGCGAATATTCCCTGATCGCCTCCCGTCACGAACGAGAAGGCGGCGTCTTTAGAATCGATATGCGCACGGGCAATATGTCAATCTGCTACGTCCTGAACGACGCCGTCGTCTGCACGCCGCCGTCGAAATAACGGTTCGGGCGCTTAGACTTCCACTGGTTCTCCGGCCTTCGACCACTCTTGAAAACCGCCTGGATAATGCGCCCGGACATCTCCGCGCCCGGCCTTCTGGGCAAGCGCCAAGGCCGTTAGGGACCGATTGCCCGAACGGCAGGAGAGAACGACACGCTTGCCTGGCTCATTCGGCAATGCCTTGGGATCAAACTTCTGTAGGGGATTGAGCGTCGCGCCAGGAATGTGGCCGGCGGCAAATTCATTGGGTTCGCGAACGTCGACAAGAAGGATTGACCCATTGGCCAGCCCCTCTTTCAATTCGTCCCTAGAGACGTTTTCAAAATTTGCATTTGTCATCGTTAGACGTCCCCTTTCCCGGTTCTGGGCTTCGTCTTCCCAAGCGGGAAAATTCGATATGTGAAGCATATATATATATATTAGTACTATATATTTCTATTGGGCAATGGCTCTTTTGTGAATGGGCAGGATGGCCTCCGCTTCCTCCAGGTCGTTTGGCTCGTTGACATTAAAAAAAGGGTCATATGCCTCTATCGGCCAATCCACTATTGCGAGGCTGTAATTTCGCACAAAGGTTTCAACCTTCCGGACGTTGTCGTCCACAAGGGCGCGGCGAAGTTCCCCTCTGAGTGTCACCGGCCATAGAGCGACTGCCGGATGCAGTCTTGAGCCGGAGCTCGCGCAGGCGATCGAAGCGCCGCATTGCCGCGCGCTCTCCAGGCGGGCAAAAAGGTCAACCGGCAAAAACGGCGAATCCGCGGGTGCGCTGAGCGCGAATGGAACGTCCGGGTGACGCGCGCCAATCCACTCCAGACAAGAGAGAATTCCGGCGAGCGGACCGAGAAAGCCCGGCAAATTGTCGGCGACGACGGGGAAACCAAAGGAAGAAAATCTTTTCGGGTCGCCATTGGCGCTTATGACAAGTCTGCAGCATTGCGGCCCCAATGCAGCAGCCGTATGGGCGAGAAGGGGGATTCCGCCGAGCGTTTTTAAGGGCTTATCCCCACCCATCCGGCGGGCGAGGCCGCCAGCAAGAAGGATTCCAATGCAGCTATCGCTCCGCACCGCCCTCCGTGGCCCCCGTGCATGAGGGTAACTTAGTCCGCAGCAGCGCCCCGTATAGGCTTCCAAACTCTGTCACAAGGATGGACAATTAGAACTTGTACCAGATTCCGAGCATCGGCCCCAGCTCCCGCCCCGCGTTGACGCCCGCGGCAGTAATGAAGCCGCCGATCTGAACCGACCATTGCGGGGTGATATCGTAGACAATGCTCGGTTGCAGCTTGGTCCAAGAAATATGCCCGAACTTGCTGGACCCATTGGTGATCGAGGTAAAGCTCTGCAGCATCAAGAGCAGGCTTGGGAAAGGACGCGTTCCCATCGTCAAATCGAGAAGAAATTCTCCTGGTTGATTGCCCGCGTAAAGGCGATAGGCGGCCTCGGCATCGACAAAACTCTCCATGCCGAGGATGCCGATGCTGCGTCCGGCCAAGGCCCGCAGTTCAAGGGACGCCGCTCGCCGCACTTCGAACGGACCGAGCGAATCGGCGAGCGAGGCGCCCGGAGACCGCACCCCAGCCTGAAAGGAGATAATGCTGTTTTCGTTTTGAAATATCCGGACCCTTGCCGCGGCCTCGCTTTCCCCGAGCCCATTATAGGACTGGGCCGGCGGCGGGTTGCGGATGCGGTCATACGCCGGCGCAACGACTACGGTTAGCCAATCGGTCAGCCCATATTCGATATAGGTGCCGAGCTCGAATTTTCTGTATTGCCGGATGGGTATGAGATGGCCGTGCGCGTCGAATGCCTTGGCAGAATCAGAAAAATCAGAATAAACAATGGCTTGACCATCTCCTGGAGCCATAAGCCAGGCGCCGCCCCAAGCCTTTTCGCTGCCCCCGCTGCCAACTCCAACGCCCGCAGCGAGCAAGGATAACAGGAGTGGAACATGATGCGGGCAACGCACTGCGCTTGCCAGCGGAGTATGCCTTTCGTAAATTCAAAATTGATTAGTCTTAATGGTCAGCATTCTAGCCGCAATTTTCATAAGCACAATGCTGGCTGCTCAAATATTTGACGCAGAAGGCCGTTGATGCTGAACCGCCGACGGCCCCTAAGTCGCTTGACTCAATTTGTATTGACGCATCTGCGCGGAGTTCGATAGAGGCCACCTGCTGGCTTTGTACGAAGCGTTAACTTTACGGAAAGCCATGCGGCCTCCGGCTGCCGGACCGGGACCGGCTTGCAAAGTTTGGCCCCCCTTGCGACCAACGTCTGCCGTCTCGGCAGGGAGCGAAAAAAGCCCGCTGAGCGTCATCTTTACCCCCTGCCAAAGGGCAATTGCGCGCGTGACTAGCCTGCTGCATGGACTTTCCGAAATTGCAAACCGGTACCGCCTAATAATGTGCGACGTCTGGGGAGTTCTTCACAACGGGCTCAGGGCGTTTGACGGAGCCAAAGAGGCGCTCGAACGTTTCAGAGCGGGCGGCGGAAAAGTCGTGCTTTTGACAAATTCGCCCAATCCAAGCCGTTTCGTGGCTGCGCAGCTTGACCGGCTTGGGGTTTCGCGCACCGCCTATGATGCGATTGTCTCTTCCGGCGATGTTACCGTTTCGCTGCTCGCCGAGCGCGCAGGAGCGAGCCTGTTTCAAATTGGTCCGCCCGACGAACCGGCGCTCTTTGAGGAAGTTTTGGCACTGGCAGGCAAGGTTCCCCGAAAGGTGCCGCTCAAACTAGCCGAATTCGTGCTTTGCACTGGGTTCGTTGATCCATGGCGCGAGACACCCGCCGATTACGATCCAATCCTTGCCGCCATGCGTGCCCGCAACCTGGAAATGCTTTGTGCCAATCCAGATATTGTTGTCGAGGATGGCGGCAAGCGGTTTTATTGCGCGGGGGCAATCGCCGAACGCTATGCCGCGGCAGGAGGCAAAGTCGTCATGACCGGAAAACCCTTTGCCCCAATTTATGCGCGGGCACTCGAATTGGCGCGGGCACTCGGCCACCGGACAAATGGGCGCAAGGCTATTTTGGCGATTGGCGATACGATGGAAACCGACATCAAAGGCGCGCACCTCCAAGGCTTTGACACCCTGATTGTGACGACCGGCATTCACCGCAAAGAGCTGCACGGAGACTCTTCTGAGGCAACGTTCGACGCAGCCTCTTTGCGGCAATTCGTAAAAACAGGAGATTTCATGCCTACGACCGCGATTACTGAACTAATCTGGTAGAATGCTTCTCATCGCGCCTCGCGCCATTGACGCCGGCGTCGCTCCCATGCAGTTTTCTCTAAAGCGTTTGAATTCTGTCACGTCCCCGCGGCTTTTCTCGGGTCTCTTTGCCTTGGACAATCCGTCCGCATCCACGAAATTTGTTGTCGCCAATGATCCCGCGGCCCCTCCGCCAGGTCTCGTTGGGGCCGTGGTGGCGATTGGCAATTTTGACGGAGTTCATCGCGGTCATCGCGTGGTGATCGAGCGCGCGCGTACGCTTGCACGCAAACTCAATGCTCCCAGTGCAGTCCTTACCTTCGAGCCACACCCAGCCGATTTTTTCCGGGGGCCGAATACAGTCTTTCGCCTGACACCAGCTGATACCAAGGCAAAAGCGCTGGAGAGGCTGGGCATCGGCGGCATAATCGTTTTCACATTCGACAGGTCCTTGGCGAGCCGTTCCGCGGAAGAATTTATTGCCGAAATCCTCGTCGGCCGTCTTGGAGTCCGCGCCGCCGTCGCGGGATATGATTTTCACTTTGGCGCCGGCCGGACCGGCTCTCCCGAGTTTCTCAAGGATGCAGGCAGAAGGTATGGCTTTGAAGTCGAGATCGTCGAGCGGGTTCCCGCAGGCAAAGAAATCGACAAAGAGGCGGCTTCCTCAACAGTTGCTCGCGCGGCGCTGGGAGCGGGCGATGCCGCCCGTGCTGCAAAATTACTGGACCACCCTTTTGTTTAT
>CAYWHF010000005.1:11747-21751 GCA_964457695.1 uncultured Methylocapsa sp. | reverse complement strand
AAACGTCTTCGTCTCGGATTGCAATCCCGTACCTTGCGAACAGCGCCGCTTCTATGGCGACCTGTCCGAGTGAATCCCATTCGGCGCAAGAGACGCTGCTCAACTCCGCCGGCACTTTGTCTGGAGCGAGTTGGAGCGCATTAACGACCAGCTCGCGTAATGCCTCGATCGAAAGAGTCGGAGTACCGCTCGCCGTCGCGGGCGAGATGTCCGCGGCCGCCCCGCTCGCCGGGGTGGCCGACGCTGGTTGGGGTTCAAATCGCGGAAGTTCGGAAGCGTTACGCTTGCGAAGAAACGTTGCCGGGTTACCCCCCCAGACCTCGCCCGCCGGGATTTGAGTGAACGGCGGCAGGACCGCACGGGGCATTAGGATGGCATCGTCGCCAACGACGCACCCTGGACCGACAAATGCCTGTCCGCCTATGGTCACCCGGCGTCCGACCTTTATCGGTGTGGACGTATAAACAAAAGCTCCGTCCTCGCGCACTGTGAGGGCGTGAGCAATGAGCGCCGCTCGAAGGCCGAGCACGGTATTGTCGCCCACTTCGGTCAGATCAGGGTCGACTATATGACCGAAATTGATGACGCCGCTTCCAAGATGCAGCGTGGGAGAATAGGCACGCAGCCACAGCGAACTCAGACACGGTAACCCTCCTGTCATCCTCGCGAACGGCAGCGTTTCAAGAACCACCAAGCGCTGGTAGGACATCGCGGCGGTCCGAACTCCGAGTACCTCCGGCGAAGCGCTCTGCCCGGGCCGTATCACAACGTACCGGGGCTTTGGATAGCGTTGGCCCATGCGATATGTGCTGAACGCACATATTCCCAGATAGAGGATTACCCAGGAGAGGTAGACCACCGGCGCAATGATAACCCACGCGAACCACGGCCAACGTGGCCCGGCACCGGCGAGGAACAAGAGCCCGGCGACTCCGGCAGCGGCCAACAGCAACGGTCCGGCGAGCATTGCCGCCGCGGTCGCGTGAGTAACCAGCGCAGCGGGGAGACTACTGAAAAGGTTTCTGGACATCGGGATTACACCTGCACGCGACGCCTCACGGATCCTGCCGGCTAGCCGCCTTCGACCGAATACCAAATGGCGGCGCCGGTTTTCGTCATGCCGGTCGTTCTATGGCACAAGCGCTCGTCGACGGCGGCCGACGCATATGGCGCTCGAACGTGTAAACGGCTCGCGCAACCCCGTCTTCCCCACGAATTTGTTCGGCTAACGCCGCACCGCGGCGGCGCATGCCGGGATCAGTAGTGGCGGCCCGGAGGGCGGTTGCCAGCGCCTCTGCATCGACGCGATTCCGTGGGATCGGCCGCGGGCCGACGCCCAAGTCGAACACGCGTTTGCCCCAGAAGAACTGGTCGTAAAAGAAGGGGACGACGATGGTTGGCAGTCCATTGCGCAAGCTCAGGGCCGTGGTGCCCGCACCACCGTGGTGGACGACTGCCGTCACCCGCGGGAACAGCCACTCCAAAGGGACCCAGTCCATCGCAAATATGTTGCTCGGTAGCGCGGGCGGAATGAGGCCGCCCCCGGTGGCCAACACGGCGCGGTGCCCAGTCAAGGCCAAGGCACGCGCCACAGTTCCTACAAACTCGGATTGATCGTAGGGTACGCTCCCGAAGCAGATACCCACTGGGGGTGGGCCAGCGTTTAGAAAGGCGGACAGCGCGGGCGGAGGGCTCCAGCCTGCCGACGCGTCCAACAACCAGTAGCCCGTCACCACGATCCACTTTCCCCAATCGGGCGGCGGTGGAGCAACCGCCGGGCTGTAGGCGCCCAACAGGAGTTGTTGCCGCCGGTCCAGCTCCCCAAAAGGCTCAAGAACCGGCAGCTTCTCAACGCCCAGCACGTCCCTGCACGCGCCGGCTACCCAGGGCCTAACGAACTGCCAGAGGAACTGACGGTGCACGTGATAGCTCGCCAGGTTAAACCTCCCGCCGAGGCGGAACCAGTCCGGCACGAAGTTCGCGGGGTACGCGCGTGTCGGCGAGACGGGGTGAGTAAACGTGCGGACGAGCGGCACCCGCAGTTTCCGGGCGATCGCATAGCCAAGCAAGTACGGCAGTACAGAAACAACAATTACATCCGCGTCCTGGCACGCGTCCCAGCACTCGCGGAGGCGTTGGCGCATAAGCGGCGCCTCCACCTCTGTGACAAAACGGAGTAAGCGCCACCCCCGTAATGCAATGTGGCGGCGTCCAAGCAAGGCCGTCAAGTGGCGATTGTGCGCCACGCCGTGCGGATCCTCCGCGACCGGAGCGAAGTCCAGGCCGCTCCCGCGCACAAGATCCGCAAAGCGGGGATGCGCAACGACCCGCACGTCATGGCCGGCGCTCTTTAGCCCCATACCCAGCGCGACGAAGGGGCGCACATCACCCTGAAGACCGATGGTGATGACTCTAATGCGCATGTTGATGTCTCAAGCGGAACATTTAATTGACAGATGGTCGAGGCCACGATCGCGACCGGACTCCTTGCGCGGGGCCTTGGCCTGCAAAGGGCGGGCATCGGGTTCGTTCGAACGTCGGCAAGGGAACCAATGGCAAGAATATCGATGGGCATGGGCGGGGCTCAGTTGAAAGGGGGAACAAACGCTCAGGCCACCGCCGAACCGGGACCGGGTCGTCTTGACCGTGCCTGCACGATGCCGAGCGAACAAGAGAGATCGGCCTACGCCTGTACGATTCTTCATCTCCGTGGTACGTTTTCTCATCGAGCATGATCGTCAGCTTATGCTCGGGGAGTAGCTTGACCTGACTTGGTGGCCCAAAGTGGTGCTCGAATGCGGTCACGGCTTGCGCGACACCGTCCTCGGCCCGGATGCACTGGCCTAACGCAGCGGCGCGGCGGCGCATGTTGGGGTCGGTGGTGGCGGCTCGCAGGGCGGTTGCCAGCGCCTCTGCATCGAGGCGATTCCGCGGGATCGGCCGCGGGCCCACGCCCAAATCGAACACGCGCTTGCCCCAGAAGAACTGGTCGTAAAAGAAGGGGATGACGATGGTCGGCAATCCAGCGCGCAAGCCGTCGGCCGTAGTGCCCGCGCCGCCGTGGTGGATTACTGCCGCCATCCTCGGGAACAGCCAATTCAAAGGGGCCCAGTCGATCGCAAATATGTTGCGCGGCAGGTCGGGCGGAAGGCAGCTGCCCCCGGTGACTAACACGGCGCGGTGCCCGGTTGAGTCCAATGCACGCGTCAGAGTTGCTACAAACTCGTGATTGTCGAGGGGTACGCTCCCGAAGCAGATACCCACTGGGGGTGGGCCAGCATTCAGAAAGGCGGCCAGAGCGGGCGGGGGGCTCCAGCCAACCGACGAGTCCAAGAACCAGTAGCCCGTCACCACGATCCAGTTTCCCCAATCCGGCAGCGGTGGCGCGACCGCGGCGCTATAGGCGTACAGCAAGAGTTGCCGCCGCCGGTCCAGCTCCCCAAAAGGCTCAAGAACTGGGAGCTTCTCAACGCCCAGAACGTCCCGGCACGCGCCGGCTACCCAGGGCCTAACGAATTGCCAGAGGAGCTGACGGCCCACTTGATGGCTCGCCAGGTTAAAGCGCCCACCAAGCCGCACCCCTTCCGGCACAAAGTTCGCGGGGTACGCGCGTGTCGGCGAGGCGGGGAAATAAAAAGCCCGGACTAGCGGCACCCGCAGCTTCCGAGCAATCGCATAGCCAAACAAGTACGGCACTATGCCAACAACAATTACATCCGCGTCCTGGCACGCCTCCCAGCAGTCGCGCAGGCGTTGGCGCATAAGCGGCGCCTCCACCTCTTTAATCCAACGGAAGCCATGCCACAAGTTGAATACATTGCGGCGGCGTTCAAACCAGACACGCGCGTGGCGATTGTCCACCTTGGAGCGCGGATCCCCCGCGACCGGAGCGAAGTCCAGACCGCTCCCGCGCACAAGATCCTCAAAGCAGGGATGCGCAACGAGCCGCACGTCATGGCCCGCGCTCTTTAGTCCCAAGCCCAGCGCGACGTAGAGGCGCACATCACCCTGGGTACCGATGGTGATGACTCTAATTCGCATGTTGGTTTCTCAATTCTTAGAGATCGTCGGCGTGGAACAGAACTCACTTGAGACCACGTCATTTGGGAACCGGGCGAATAACTGGAGCCGCCGCACGAGCTTGGAGATGAGGATCTCAAGGTCGGTCGAGTCGGGTTCCAGGACATCGCTGTCAGCCACTTCCGGATTGAGTTTATCAATCGCCAGGCCAATCTGGCATCTCGCCGCCAAGGCTTGCGCATCCAGGATCTCCTGGCGCACTTCCATCAGCTTTGTGGCCGGGTTCTTGTATCGCTTGCGCTGATCCAGAACGTCAACTTCGTGCAAGAGCTGGACAAACGTTAGCGGTGGAGTCAGCAGCGGAAAAGCAACCAGATTCGATTGCTCGGAGACTTTGCCCGTTTCATCCTCTGCCTGCACATAATACATGTAGCGCTGCCCCGGTTGCACGGTCTTGTCGATAAAGAAGGGGGCTAGGCTCACCCCAATCTGAACGTATTGACCGATGTACACGTCGGGGACTGCGCCGCCAGTCGGACTAATAATGGTTTCGAGGCTAAGTGAGCCACGTATGTGGATAGGATTCCTCGACGCGCGCCAGATGCGATACCGGCTGGCGGCGGGCGACTCCAGCCATGAGAGCAATGCGCTGCCGTTTCGGGTCTGCTCAATCTCAACGCGGTCCGGCGGATTCGCCCCAGACAATCCCTGAAAGGTACCGCGAAAGATCGCGAGTCCAAAGTAGTCGTTCGTGGTACCGAGAAAAAAGCCGTAGGGCGTGTTGGCCATGGAGCGGATGCCATAGTCGAAGATGCCTCCGTGTTGCTTAGACAGGTTGACACAGTCGATTGTCGGCACCGTCATCGCGCTAAAGCCGTTTGTCGTGACCGCGGTTTGGTACCAGCCATCATGCGTTCGATAGAGATTAGCCCCCATATTGTACTGCAGCGCGTCTCCGTCTGGGTCGACTCCTTCGATACACCTAACTCCAGTGCTTGCGTTAAAGGTCCCGATGTAGAGGTTTCCATCGAAATCATCCATTTGCCACGCGTGATCATTCAGGGTATCGCCCCATCCGTTATCTAAGCCGCTGATCGGATATTTTATTTCCGTACTCCCCGGAACGGCGCGTGGCGGCCCGACGACCAAGTCCCATGTGTCGTCGCGGTTGATGCGTATGACCTCCGTAAACCCGGCGGTCCCGACATAGAGGCGGCCAAAGTATTCATGCATGCTCACGACGGACTGGCTCGGATTAGGGGTAAGATACGCGCCACTGGGTACCACGGGTATGAACGTGTAGGGAGGTGGCCCTTCAGCCTTAGTCTTTACAACCGTGTAGGTGGGGTTGAGGAGGGTGCCGGCGAAGCCGCCCAGATACAAATATCCATTGAACACCGCCATGTCATAGAACAGCATTCCCTTCGGACTCGCGATGAACCACTTATCGCTCTTAGCCGGGTCAGCGGAGGCGATCAGCGTGCCTTGGCCTTGGATTGCACCCGCGAGTACGAAGAGCTTGCCGTTGTAGGATACAGGCGAGCGGAAGCTGGAAGTGCCGGGAATCCTCTGATTGAGGTCGCCCAGTAAGGTCCCAGGTGTCTGCGGAAGGGGCGTGAAGGTGGTGCCATCGGTAGTGCGCAGGATTCGCGTGTTTGGAACCGGATTCCAAATGAAGCCGCTGTTTACGCCGAACGCATAAAGCGCCTCGGTGCCGTCCGGCTCGGTGAACGGCGCCATGCCGCGAAAAGCAACCTCGTACGGGAGCTTCTTTCCTTGCCAATGCACGGTCGATGGCGCGGTCCCATTCTGGCCGGGGTTATCTATAGCAAGTGGCGACTGGTACACTCGTGTCCAGGTGCCCTCGTGCCCAGGTGCCGGCGGCGTCCAGCGCCAGATCTCAGCCCGTATGGGGAGGTCCGAGCCGTCAGGCGCGCATGACAGATCGGGATCCAAAGGGGGGTAGGGGAAATATCTGTTGGTAAAGTCTACTCCGAACTTACTGGCAAAAATAATCCACACAGAGAAGTCGTCCAGACAGGTCATGGCGCGGGAGGTGCCGACGTAGAGGTGGTTCTGCCACCACGCCATGCTTTGGGCCCAGCTGTTGTTGCGGTCGCCGTCGAAGCCCCGGGGCGCCGCTTGCATGAAGTCGCTGGCGATCAGGGGGCTGCTAAGAGGTTCGTCCACCTGCGGAGCCGGAGCGGGCACCTGGGGTGCCGGTGGGGGCCCGCTGCGAAGTCCGCCCGCCTGCGCAGCCGGACCAACAAGCGCGGCGCATGCGCCTATAAATCCAGCAGCGACGAGGGCCGCGCAGATGTGCCGTTTGTGCCATCTCATTTTCATTGGATTTTCTCCTTGGAATGGAAATTCGGAAACTGCGTTGACCGAAGGCGTGCACCAGCATTGCCCCTGCGGTTGAACGCAATGGCCCCGGTTTCGTGCGTGGGAAAGAAATGATCGAGGACGTAGATTGATCCGTCGAGGTGCCGCTCGGGGATCGCCGTTACGCTGCGGTGCCCCGCGGCGGTCTTTGTCCACGGCGCACTCATGCAGCTGTCACCGTTGCATGCGCTCCCTTGGCAAGGCCCTCGAGCAGTTCAGCAGCTCGCGGCGGACCCGGCGACTCCGCGAATCGACGCGCCATCCGCTGGGCATTTTGCCGAAAAACCGGATCCTCAAGCAGCCGCATGACCGCAGCGCGGACCCGATCCGGAGTGCAGCGCCGCGGCGCGAGACGGAGCCCGACACCAGCTTCGACGACGCGCTGCGCGTTATCGCTCTTGTCCCAAAACGTGGGCACCACGACGAGCGGAACGCCCGCCTTGAGTGCGGCCAACACCGTCGCCGCCCCACCCGTGGTCACGATTGCCGCGCAGCGGGGGAGCAAGTCTTCGTGGCTGACCCACCGTCTTACGTGGACATTCGCGGGCGGCGGATCGAGGCCGAGCGCGGCCGGATCACGGTTTTGGCCTGTGGTCAGGATGACCTCCACCGGGCGGCCTGCAAGTCCCTGCGCCACGGCACGCAACAGAAATGGCTCCTGGTATTGTGCCGTTCCCTCGGTGGCATGAACCCAGGGCCGTTCGAACGGCAATTCGTTCAGCCAATCCCCCATATTACCGGTAGATTTGGTCCAGACGCATGGACCGATGTAATGCACGTTGGGCGGCTGGTCGCGCCGGTTGTAATCGAGTTCCGGCACGCTCGGGATAAGATAGAGCGGCAGACGGCCGGTGAAGGCGCTCACCGAACTGCCCATTGGGCGCAGGCCATACCGCGCCCTGATCTGATTGACGTGGCGGCGCATATTGTGCGCGACCACGTCGACACCTAGCTGCACCGCGCGTGCGAGCAGGCGGGTTCCAAATGTTCGCGGCGGGGGAAGCCCGGGGCCCCACGGCGGCGCATCCGGACCCGGGATAAGCGATCCTATCTGCTGAGACAGCAGCGCCACTGGGATGCCGGTCATCTCCCAGAGCACCAAAATTGGTCCCCACAAAGCCGGATCGGTGATCATCACGTCAGGCCGCCAGCTGGTTAGAATCGGCTGGAGGTCCGAAACCTGCTCCGCGATCGAATCGGCAAGCATGTCCCGGTAGGCTTGCATCGCGACGGAAAGCGTTTGACGCCCTGGCTGGGTTACCGGGACTTGTGCCTCAAGTGCGTGGATACGCTCGTAGCGGCGTTCGTCGACATGAACGAATGGGAAAAGCGTGAACCCCTCGCCCGCGATGACTGGCCGTGTCGATTCGTGGGTGTAGAAGGCGACTTCGTGGCCTCGGGCCCGCAGCGCGTGGGCCACACTCATCTGCGGGTACAAATGTCCGACAAACGGCCAGCATGTAATGAGAAAACGCGCCATCGGCCTTTAGCTCCGGAAACTCTCGGCAGGCACGAGGGCATGGATCGTGTGGTTTGCTGATGGGCAAACCTTTAGGCGCTCGGAGGCAGGCGCGCCCACTGTCCCCTGACGGTGCGAACCGTCGGCTTGCTGAAAAGCGAGGTCCTCAAGCAGGCCGGCAGCTTGGGCGGCACCCCCGTATCGGGCAAAGTCGGCGGCTAAGCGGCGGGCGTTCTCGCGGAATGAATTTTGGTTCAGCACACGGGCGACCGCATCGCGAAGCCGTTCGGGCGTGCATCGGGACGGCGGCAGGCGAATGCCTGCGCCGGCCTCGGCTACTCTCCAGGCGTTCTCGGGCTGATCCCAGGCCGTCGGCACCACGACGAGCGGCACGCCTGCAGATAAGGAGGCCAACACCGTGCCTGTGCCGCCGGTGGTAACCACAACGTCGGTGCGGGGAAGCAGATCGCTGTGGGGCACCCACTGCTCGACCCGCGCATTGGGAGGAATTGCACCGAGCCCCAGGCTTGCCGGGTCGCGGTGCTTACCGGTCGTGGCAATCACTCGCACGGGCAGGGACGAAAGGCCTTTGAGCGCTGCCCGCAAGAGGAACGGCGGTTTCGCGTGCAAGGTCCCCTCTGTCACATAGACGAGCGGGCGGTCCCTCGGCAGATCCGTCAGCCATCGCGCCGTCGAATCGCCGCTGGGCTTTTCCCATTGGCATGGACCGACGTATTGTACCGACCGTGGAAGGTCGCATCTCCGCCGGTCGAACGCCGGGGTGCTGGGGACAAGGTAGAGGGGCATCTGTCCGGCAAACGCCGTGACCGTCGTGCGAATGGGCGGCAAGTTGTGGCGCGCGCGGAACTGACCGGCCGCGCGCCGCACGTCTGCCGGTGCCGCATTGGCCACCGAGCGAAGCAAGCGGCGTCCATATCGGCCGAACCGTCCGTGTGTCCGCGGCAACGGCAGGCCCAGGATCGGGCCCTCAGGTCCGGGCAGCATGCACGCGCCAACATACGACATGATGGCCAGCGGAATTCGCGCTGTCTCTTGAAGTACGAGCAGCGGACCCCACATCGCCGGATCGCAAACCGTTATGTCTGGCCGCCAGACGGGAAGTACTGCTGCGAGATCTTCGAGCTGCGCATCGATTGTCTCCAGCAACCATTCGCATAGCAGTGCCTTGCGGCGGCGAACTCTCCACCACTGCAGGCTCAGCCCGTCGAGAGCGCTAACAGTCCTCTCGACCTGCGCTTCATCTATCCGCCGGAACGGAAAGCAGCTAAAGCCCTCCGCTTCGAGCATGGCCCGGGCAGAGCCCCCGGTGTAGAAGGCCGCCTCGTGACCCCGTTCGCGAAGGACACAGGCAATCGCTGCGTTCGGATGAACGTGGCCGGGAAACGGCCACACTGTGAACAGGAATTTCGCCACGCTCCTCCCTTTTGCCGCCCCCTGGCGCCGCGACCGTCTGCGTCTGATAGATTTCGCTCTAACGCGTTAGCTTTCCTGCTTCCATTTTGATGGCGCGGCAACGGCAGTCCTCCGTCACCCGGGAACGCCTGCGTTCGCTGATTACCCACGCAAATACAGCACCAGAAAAGCGGCAACCTGCGTTTTAAAGCCGATCCTCAAATCGCGTTCTCAACACCTTGCCCAGAGGCCGTTGAAGGGAACTCGCAGCCAAAAAAATCCAGATGAGTTAAGGTACATGTGAAAATCATTTGCAGGTCAAGCTATGGCTTTCATCAGCTATCAGCGGGAGCGTGACCCGCCTAATCACGCCGCCTCACTGCAGCCGTTTCTTCAGCCGCCGTTATGCCGCTTAGGGAGGCGCCTTACAGAAGAACATTAGTAGTTGATTTTGTTGGTGAGCGCGGAGGGAATCGAACCCGCGAACCTCCTGATTAAAAGTCTCGCAGTCGAGAATTGCCTAACTTGCTTTTTGTTGCCGGAAGCCTGATTTTCTCTCGACAATACTTCTGACTGTACCATATTATGTTGCTGTACGCCTTCGCGACTTGCTTTTGCGGTGGCGACACGGTGGCGACATGGATTGTTACAATGGCCAAGATCACGAAACGCACTGTTGATGCGCTCAAGCCGGTGCAAAGCCCTTCATTTGCTTCGATGATGACGT
>CAYWHF010000005.1:0-11737 GCA_964457695.1 uncultured Methylocapsa sp. | reverse complement strand
TTTTGCCCTGCGCGCGTCCTCATCGGGCGTCAAAAGTTACATTCTCGAATACCGTCCTGGCAGTGGCGGGCGCGGCGTAGCCAAGCGCCGGCTCACACTTGGCAAGCACGGTTCGATAACGCCAGAACAAGCGAGGAAGGCCGCGCAAGAGGCCCGGGCCCGCGTCAGGCTTGGGGCAGGACCCGCAAGCCGAGAAAAGCCGCCAGCGGGCTTCTCTGACCGTTGGCAGCCTCATTGAAGCTTTTCTCAAGGATCACGCCGTATCGAAGCTTAAAACAAAGACGGCGGATCACTATACCGGATTGCTCGCCAGGCTTGTCTCGGCGCACGGCAACATGAAGGCCGAGGCTTTGACGCGCGCCAATGTCGCCATTCTACATCAGAGCATGGCGAACACTCCCTTCGCGGCGAACCGCTTCTTGGCGGCGGTGTCGAAATGCTTTTCATGGGGAGCCCAACGCGGGCTCTTGCCTGATGATCATATCAACCCGGCTGTCCGAATTGAAAGGTATCGCGAGCACCGGCGCGAGAGGTTTCTCACGAGCAATGAACTGGCCCGCCTCGGCGACGCCCTGCGCGACGGCGAAACGATTGGCCTGCCCTATGAGGTAGACGAATCAAAGCTCAATGCGAAACACGCGCCGAAAGCAGAGAACAGGCGGGCAAAGCTTGATCCTTTCGCTACGGCAGCGATCCGGCTCTTGATCCTCACCGGCGCCCGTCTTCGCGAAATCCTTCACGCCAAGTGGGAGCATGTTGATTTCGAGCGTGGCATTTTGTTTTTGCCCGACAGCAAAACGGGCCGGAAGCCGGTTTATTTGAGCGCACCTGCTTGCCAAGTTCTCGCGAGCCTGCCACGCCTCGACGGCAATCCGTACATCATCGCGGGGCTAAAGGACGGCGCACCGCGGGCGGATTTGAAACGGCCTTGGGCGGCCTTAACCCAAGCGGCGGGCCTTGACACCCTGCGCATTCACGATCTGCGGCACTCGTTTGCATCCGTTGGCGCAGGCGCATCATTTGGCCTGCCAATTATCGGCAAGCTCTTAGGGCATTTACAAGCAGCGACCACGCATCGCTACGCACACCTTGATGCGGACCCTATGCGGCGTGCGGCCGAAACCATTGGGGCCACAATCGCGGCGGCTATGGGCGAAGCCCGTTCTGCGAACGTGGTGCCGATGGCGAAAGCGCGGTAAAGCTAGTTTGGCGCGGCTAGGCTGATCCCCGAAAACCGGACTCTCCACACCCGGCCGCCGCGTCCCCCATTTTGTGGAGCCGCGTTGTGGAGACGCATGAAGCGAACATCGCAGCCCAAAAGGCTTATCCTTCCAGGTGCTCCAAGCCATAGCCTCGAATTTGAGAATTTTTCAAAGCTTGTCCCGGCCAAAGAGCTCAAAAAGTTAGAAAAAATCCTTGGCATTGTCCCGCCATCGGATGGATTCTGTCATTCGCTGGCAAGATTCTTGTGGAGCTTTTACCGTAACAGCCTGCCGGGGGCCAAAATCAAGTTCAGCCGTGCGGTGCTCGTGCGAAAATTGCGGAAAGCGGCGGAGCGGGCAGAAGGGCTTGCAAAGTTAGCCGAGGAGCTGTGGGCATCAGAGGATGCCATCGTAATAAGAGCTGGCCGAATTCGTCCCAGTGGGCTTGGACTCGCAATCCTCGCAGCCTCTACATCGATCGGGATCTGGCATCGCATTTGTCGGCGTCCTCGAGACGTTCGCCCTCAAGACACGTTGGCTCGCTCAAACTCTCCCCCCCGACCCTGGCGGGCCACGAAAGGCAGCGCCGGTTGAGCGCCTTGTGAAGGGGTTGGGGGATTGGTACCGTCGGCTTGCTTGCGAGGAGCCTTTTGCGTCGACACAGAAGCGCTTCTTTCAGTTCATATCGACAGTAGTGGAGATGCTGCGCAAGATCGAAAGGAAACTCCCAGCCGCCCGCTTCAATCTCCCGCCAACGGACAATGCGCTTCGCACGCGCCTTAAGCGGCTAGCACAACCGGTTTGCACATAACCTCCAATTTTTTCACGCGAGTTACGTGCATTAAAGCATTGGCGTTTTGTGGCGACATTGCGCAGTCTCCTGCAACGATCAATTGCCCGTTCGTAGGAGCGTTTTGAATGACACCCCAATTCTTCGCACACCCGCCGCCGCTGAGTTTCTCGGCGTGTCGACTTCGACTCTTGAGAAATGGCGCGTGACCGGACTAGGTCCGCGTTTCGTGAAAATCGGCGCGCGCCTTGTCGGCTACGATCAGGCCGACTTGGACGCCTTCCGCAATTCGCTAGTCCGCCTGGCGAGCACATCCGGCTCTAATCGCGAAAGGCGCCGACGCGCCCGCGCCGAGGAGCCACGGCTAGCCCCATGACTGAAATTCAAAACCCGGCCGCGTTGGGCGCGCGGACCGGGCTCGAGAATTCGTCATGCGTAAGGGCTGACAACTCTCCAATAGTCCAAAACTCCCCTCAGCCGCAAGGAATTTCGCCCGGCCGGCTTGAGGGCCGCGACGCGCATGTTGCCAAGGCCGACCGGTACGATGCTGTTGTGGTTATCCCGGTTCGTCTAGCAGTTGATATAGCTGCCGCCGCCGAGCACGGGAAAGGCGGGGCGCCATGATCGCGGCACTCGTCCTGGGCGTTCTGTTCCGCGCGCCAGAAAGCCGGACATCAAAAGCCGGTAAGCCATTCGTCACGGCAACGATCCGTTCGAAAGACGGCGACGGCTCACAATTCATTCGTATCATCTCATTTTCGGAAAGCTGCCAAGCCGAGCTGAGACTCCTCGATGACGGCGATTCTCTCAGCGTGCAAAGATCGCTAAAAGCGGAAACCTACACAGCCTCGGATGGCTCGATAAGAACCTCGCTCAGCATTGTTACTGACCGCGTGCTTGCCCTTCGCCAGCCGCCAAAGCAGCGCAAGCCGAAAACCGCCACGCCGCCTGACCCGCGCTCAAAGCAAGAGCGGCAACACGGCACATGGGCTAGTCCGGACGATGGGCCTCATGACGAAGCTCCGTTCTGAGGCCGCGCGATGAGCAGAACTTACGAAAACGGGCGGCCCTTTGACCCTCATTATCGCAACTCACCCGGCGATTTGGGCAGGCCAGTTGGCAATTCGGAGCATCGTTCTGGCGCGGCTGCCGCCGAACAAGGCGGGCTGATGGAAATGGAGGCGCCATTCACGCGCAAAGTGAAGCGCGGAGGAGATTTCCTGGCCGAATATGTGCCGATCACCTATGCGATTGATGGCATTCTTCCAGGCGGAAGCATCTACACTTTGACTGGCAAGACAGGTTCCGGAAAGACCAGCGTGGCGCAAGCGCTTGCACTTTCCGCAATTAGCGGACGGAACCTAATCGACTTTGATGTCGAGTCCGGCCGCGTAGCCTATATCGTGCTCGAAAACCCAACTGACTTCCGCATGAAGCTTGCTGTTAACGCATACGTCCATGGGGTCGATCGTGCGCAGCTCAACGAAAAGCTCGCGATCCTAGATATGCATCTTCCGCATGCCGAGGTCATGGAGCTGCTTCGGATTGATGCAGAAGAAAACGGGCCTTTCCGGCTCGTATTCTATGACACCTTCCAAGCAGGCTTTGCCGGCGCGCAGTTCAATGACAATGTGGATGTCCTGAGGCATGCTCAACAGCTGCGAGGGCTCACTTCATTGCCGGGCAATCCGGCCACATTGGTTCCGGCACACCCTGTCAAGAACGCGACCAAAGACAACCTCCTGCCCTTCGGCGGCGGCGCGACCGTTAATGAAGTCGATGGAAACCTCACGCTTTGGGCCGAAAATGGACTGATCGAGCTTGGCTGGACAAAGGTTCGGGGGCCGGAGTTCGAGCCGCGCTTCTTCAAAATCGAACAGCTTGGCTCACCTGAAATTCTCGACAGCAAAGGCCGCACGCCGCTCCTGCCGCTCTTACGCAAGGTAAGCCAGGAGGCCGCAGCCCAAAAGGAACAGGCGGCCATCGAAACAACCCGGGCTCTCTTATGGATCATTGCCGCCGATCCGAATGGCACACAACGCGATTGGGCGGCAGCGCTTAAAACACCGGTTGGATCAATGACCCGCTATCTCAACAAGCTGAAATCGGAAGGATTGGCCGAAAATCTCGCCGGAAAATGGAGCCTAACCGCGAAAGGAAAACGGGCAATCCGGGGCACTTAGCCCCGAGCTTACGCTGCCGAAAATGAGCGAGACAAAACCGCCTAGCAATGCCTCAGCTAGCCTGCGAGACAAAAACCGAGACAAAAACGAGACAACACAACGGGAGCAATTGAGAAAATGACTGCAAAATCAATTGCTAGTATGGCCGCGCCCAAGTTGTCTCGCGCGAGACAAGCAGCGAGAAAAAGTGCAATTTGTCTCATGTCTCACGCTTTCCCCCCCTTTAGGGGGAAGCGAGACGAGACAAGCACCGGGGTTGCATTCTCATCGGCAACGGTGAAGCTAGCGGAACGTTGCAGGGCCAGCCTATAAAGAGCTTCAACCTTGCAGATAGTACTGAAGCTTTACCGCTTTTCTCAGTAAGGCCGTGCGGCTCAGTATGTGGTTCCTGGCCAACTACCGGCTTTGCCTTGTCCGCCAACTTCGCGCCTTCGGCGGGCTGCCGCCAGGCTCAGCATTATGGTACAAGTTTGACCTTGGCCAATACGATGGAGGCTTAGCAGGATGAGGCGAGTCGGATTGCTAGTAGTCATTTCCTGCGTGAGCGTCGTTGTCTGTGCGCAGGCGGGCAGCTTAACCCCTGAAGAGCGTTCCGAGTTCAAAAGTCTGCATATGGCTTTATTGAGAATTGAGAACGACTTAGTAAATAGTCATGACGAATTAATTAGGCAGTCACAGGATAACATGGATTGCATACCAACGTTACGTGCTATTAAAATGATGGACTGTTTGTCATCGCTGGAGAACGATGCCTCAGAAATTTATAATACCGTACACGAAGTCAGTATTCTTGCGGAGCTGTCCGAATCGATGGTAAGTGGGACCGACGAAGCACGTATCGGCAGCGAAGTCTTGCGTTCAATAAGGTTTGGAATAAAACGACTTTCTGTTGAAAAAAACTATATTCAAGCACGAAACTGTTATAAATTTTTAACTTTGGATTCCACTCAATTACTCCTAATAGTTGACCGCAGCACGGAATTACTCAATTCGGTCAAGCGCCATTTTGAGCACTAAATCGAGCGCCCTCTGCAATCCAAATCCGCCAACAGCGTTCCGTCGAGGGATACCGCGCCATCGTTGCCTGAAGGGGGACCCGACAATTATGGGATGAGTCGATCCGCCCAGCAGCCCAGAGCGACGAATTCTGGGAAGGCTGGCCGCAGCCCGCCATGACGCGCGCGCAAGACATTTACCGTAAGGCATGAAATTAGCGCACTATCTCAACTCTGAACCAACGAACTTTGCATGTCTCTTGACAGTGTGCTATCCGGGGCCAAGGTGCCCCGCGCGTGTAGCCTGATAGAAACGCACCTTTGCCGCGCGAGCGAGAGCACATAGCAACAGTAGTTGGTTTCGCCGGAAAAATTCACGTCAAACGCCGACCCGCAAGATGAGGCCAGCTAAGGCCGCCCTCGCCCAAACGACTCGTCATCGAGCGGCGCTACACCACGGGCGAGCACTCAATCATCATCATCAAAGAGCGGGCCGCTGGAGAAGGTGAAATCTCCGATATGGGTTCGTGTACCGCTTCTGTATGTCCCGTTACTATCCTGACCATCGACGAAATCGAATTGACCGTGATGTCTGGTCGTATAGCTTGAGCCGTCCGAGCAAGTCGTGTGTTCGAGCCAGCCGTCTACGCCGGTCCGCGTTGTCGTGCAGCCTGCATGAGCTGCGGCGGACATGGTGACAAGCACCAAAGCTGCAATGGATGTTTTGATCATAATTTTTCCCTTCCGAATCGATCGGCCCGCGCGTGAAGCTAGTCCTAACTGGCTGATCCGGTTTCTAACCATAGCGCTACCCCTCCCCAACTGCGCCCGCCGGACAATCAATTTGCAATCTTCAACCGTGGCAATTTTATGTTTTTGGGGGGAAGCGATGTGGCACCCTAGAATCATTCGATCGGCGTCAATCCGGAGCGCCCTCGCCCCCGAAAAGTCCGCGCGCGACCCCGGTGCACGTGCAGGCGATGCCGCCCAGCACAAAGCGGAGAGCAAGACAATGAAATTAACCGAGGAGCAAAAGAATTGGTGTCAGACAATTCTTGCTATAGTCGCAACCCCATTCGTGGTCGTGGCCGGGATTTATCTTTCGCTCTGGGCACTTTGGGGAATGGGGTACGGCGTGCGTGAGTTATTCGGATGGAATCCGACCCCCGAGGAGCTAATGCGCGATGCAGCGTTCAAGAAATGCGTGCGTGAGCAACCTCGCGAATACGGCGACCGGCTCAGCTGCGAAATTTGCGCCGATAAGTACGATCTTCCAGAGGTTTCGCTCCGGTGCGAAGATGGGCCGCGCTAGCTTCCAATTGAAACAGAAAAGACCGTCGCTCGAGGATTACTTGCACTCTTCGCGTTTAGGCCAAGTGCGATCCCGGATATCTGCGAAATAGTCCTGTTTGCCGCTAACGAAATAATCCCATTCGCCGTGAACGAGATAAACGAGGTTGTTAAACCAGCAACGTCCAAATAGCCTCTCAATAGTCAGTTCTGCGACATAGGCTGAGCAAGTCAGAAGCAGCAAAGACGCGGCCGCTCGCAGCATACGGTCCTGCATCATGCAAGCATTCCCGGCGCGCGTAATTTTGGTTCCGGGGGATGGCGTTTCCTTAGCATGTTGACGCTGCCTCGTGCTGATGAACCGTTCCCCAAACAAGTCGACGCATTGCTCAACGGCAAACCGCTGGCTGCGACCAAGGTTCATTGCCATAAAATCTCGGCGCATACTTCATCCGCGACAATTTTCTTTTTGGGGCGGGAAGATGGGTAGCACCCTCAGATCTTTCGATCAGCGTCAATCAAGGGCGCGCCCAAGCTGTCGTAACCGAGCCGCGCGTCAGGCGACACCGTTTAGCGATAAGGAAACGTCTTGCGCCGGTGCCCCTAGGGAAGAGACTTTTCTTTCAGGTCGCGGAATAGCCGAACCGCCATTGGGGCCAGGCGCCCGTCCGCCTGGTGTCATTGGCCAACAGGGGCGAAATGGTCTTGGGTGGCGACATGGTGGCGACACGAGCCACTGAAAGCTTAGTAAATGCGGGCCAAATATCACGTAACAGTTTGATTTCATTGGTGAGCGCGCCGGGAATCGAACCCGGGACCTCCTGATTAAAAGTCAGATGCTCTACCGGCTGAGCTACGCGCTCCCTAAAGGGACGGTGATGGAGTAGCCGCATAGACGGGAAGGGTCAATACAGGCGGCATTCCTCCCGCTTATTGGCAAGAGCAGCAAGCGCCGCGAAGAAATGAGCGTTGTCCAAGCAAATTTGGCGGCGAGATTAGGGGGCAACCGGCGCGCCCGGATCCGTCCCCGCCGCCTCTCCCGCCTCGTGCTGCAAGCGGCCACCGATGGACCAGATCATCTGCACCCGCTTGCGGAATAGAAAATGGCATTGCCTTCCTGCTCTTCACCGCCGAGCTGCGCCGCAATCAGAACGGCCTGCGCTGTTGGCGACGTCTCTCAGCTCGCTCACGCATCTCCCGGGCGGTCGCGACTCAACCCCTTGGCTTTGAGCTCGGCCTCGTAGAACGCCCAATTCTCGTCACGGCGTGAGCCAAGCTCATGAAGATAATCCCAAGTAAATATTCCGGTCGAATGCAAATCGTCGAAAATGAGCCGCACCGCGTAGCTGCCGACAGGCGTGACACCGGTCATGCGGCATTGGCGCTTGCCGCCGATGGTCAGCCGCTCTTCCGGGCGGTGGCCCTGAACCTCCGCGCTGGGACTCATGACCCGCAAATATTCGGCGGAGAGATCGTAGCATTCTCCGTCCTCGAAACGGACACTTAGCAAACGGCCATTGTCCCTCAGCCGGATTTCGCTTGGCCAATGATCCCGGTTTCCACCCATCGCTTTACATATCTGCCTGCATGCCAAGCCCCAGGCACCTGCCTTGAAGCCAACAATTTTACGCATAAACCCAATATATCACTTTGGCGTGGAAATTTTGCTCTTGGAACTGTAATGGTTAGCCCATGAACATCGCAGTGCCAGTTCACAAAGCGGGCGCCTTGCCAGCGGCCGAACGGCCAGCAGCGCCACTTACCGATCCATTCGGCCGCAACATTACCTACCTTCGCCTGTCGGTGACCGACCGCTGCGACATGCGTTGCGTCTACTGCATGTCCGAGGACATGAATTTCTTGCCGAAGCGAGACCTGCTCACCTTCGAAGAGCTGGACCGCCTCTGCACGGCTTTCATCAGCCGGGGCGTCGGCAAGATCAGGATCACCGGGGGCGAGCCCTTGGTACGCCGCGATATCATGCGTTTGTTCAAAAATTTGGCGCGGCACATCGCGTCCGGCGCGCTCACTGAGCTAACGCTCACGACCAACGGCTCGCAGCTTGCGCGTCACGCAAAGGATCTCGCGGCTGTCGGCGTTCGCCGCATCAACGTTTCGCTCGATACGCTCGATCCGGACAAATACCGGGCGATTACGAGATGGGGCGATCACGCAAAGACCATGGCCGGGATCGATGCCGCGCAAGAAGCGGGACATTCGGTCAAGATCAACATGGTGGCGCTCAAGGGGATCAACGAGGATGAGATCATCCCCATGCTCGAATGGGCGCATGCGCGGGGAGCAGACATGAGTTTAATCGAAGTCATGCCTCTTGGCGCGATCGAAGCCGGGCGCGCGGAGCAATATTTGCCATTAAACATTGTCAAGCAACGGCTTGCGGAACGATTCACTTTACGCGAACTGAATTACCGGACAGGCGGGCCCGCGCGTTATGTTAAGATCGAAGAAACTGGCGGGCGCTTAGGATTCATCACCCCGCTCACCCACAATTTTTGCGAAAGCTGCAATCGCGTGCGGGTGACCTGCACCGGAACGCTTTTCATGTGCCTGGGGCAGGAAGACGCGGCCGATCTGCGGACGCCGTTGCGGGCTTCGCCGACGGACGAGCTGTTGCACCGAGCGCTCGATGCGGCCATCGCCCGAAAACCCAAGGGCCATGATTTTGTTATTGACGCAAGCCATAGCCGCGCGCCCGCCGTTGCGCGCCACATGAGCGTCACTGGAGGCTAGGCTGCCGCAAAGACGCTTTGGGCGAAGCCCGCAGCCTCCCAAGCCGCTGTGGCTGCCCTTTTGGACCCCATCGTTTCGGTGTAAAGTCGGATAGTCGAGCGTGTTGGAGATGCGCGCGGACCACCGCCTCCGGCGAGCCTGATGCCGGGAACTAAAGGGAGGAGCACATGAAGTGGCAGGATTTCGGCCGTTCGGACAATGTGGAAGACCGCCGCGGGGCTGGCGGCATGGTCGGCAAAGGCGGGCTTGGCATCGGCACGGTGGCTATTCTGGGGCTCCTCGGCTGGGCGCTCGGTATCGATCCGAGACTCTTGATTGGCGGGGCCGAGATGGTAAACCAGATGCGCCAGGGATCACAAACCCAAAGTGTCCGGACCGGCACACCCGCCGACAATATGGGCCAATTCGTCTCCGCCATTCTCGCGGGAAATGAATCTGTCTGGACCGAGGTTCTGCCTCAGCAGAAGGGGATTTCTTACGAAAAGCCGGTGCTTGTGCTCTACAGCGGGCAGACGGCCTCACGCTGCGGCGGCGCGCAATCCGCAATGGGGCCCTTTTACTGTCCGCTCGACCACAAGGTCTATCTTGACACCACCTTTTTCGACGACATGAAGCGGCGCTTAGGCGGCGGCGGCGATTTCGCCTATGCCTATGTGATCGCGCATGAGGTGGGGCACCATGTCCAAAACCTGCTCGGGATATTGCCAAAAGTCCAAGCGGCGCAGCGCTCGGCCTTTAGCCGGGGCGACGCGAATAGCCTCTCGGTGCGGGTCGAGCTGATGGCCGACTGCCTGGCCGGCGTGTGGGCCGCCAACGCCGAACAAAAATACCGCTTCCTGCAAGCAGGCGATCTTGAGGCCGCGGTCAACACCGCGCAGGCGATCGGCGACGATCGCTTGCAGAAGGCGGCACAAGGCTATGCCGTGCCCGATTCCTTCACCCATGGCTCATCGGTGCAGCGCGTGCAGTGGTTAAGTGTCGGCCTGAGGTCAGGCCAGGTTGATTCCTGCAACACTTTTGCGCGCTAAGGGGCGTATAAACCGCCGGCGATACGATCGCACTGACAGTGCGCCGGCACGCTTCCCGCCAGGGCCGCGCGAGCAGTGCTCCTCTCCACATTTTCTACTCAGCCCCTCGCGCGGAAAAGTCGGTTGCCAAGCTGCCGAGCGATCGCTTGGCGGCGTTGGCGTGCGCTGCGCCGCAGGCATTGGCGAAATGACCGGAATGAATTAGAGACCCGGAACCGGAGCGAATCCCGGCGAGTCGCGGAGGAACCACGGCATGACCTTCTCCATGGCTATTCGGTATTGAAAAGCGCCCATGATGTGCCGAGTGAAGAAAACTCGCGCCCCTGGATTGCGTGGGGCCTCAAGTAACTGGTATCTAGAAATACTGGCATGAAGTGTTTACACCTAATACTTGACGGACACCCTAATGGGGTCCAACATAATCTCGGGCGTCAGCAAAAATAATAGGCGCCAAATTATCGTCCACAGAAGGGAGGAAGTTCACATGTCAGTCCGGATAAGCGCGGCGCTTGCCGCAATCTTCGTGCTCGGCGGGATGCCTTTCGCGCGAGCCGCCGGGCCTACCGATCCGCAGATCGCCCATATCGCCTACACGGCGGGCGAGCTCGATATCGCGGGCGCCAAGCAAGCCCTGGCGAAATCGAAGAACAAGGATGTGCGCGCTTTCGCCGAAGGTATGGTGAACGATCATACGGCGGTGAACAAGCAAGCGGGCGCCCTGGTCAAGAAACTCAATGTCACGCCGGAAGACAATGGCACGAGCAAATCCCTCACCAAGGCGGCAGAGGACAAGCGCGCCGAACTGTCAAAGCTCGACGGAGCAGCATTCGATAAAGCCTATATCGCCAATGAGGTTGCTTATCATAAGACCGTGAACGGCGCGCTTGAGTCGACGCTGATTCCGTCGGCCAGCAATCCGGAACTCAAGAAGCTGCTCGAGACCGGCCTTAAACTTTTTAAGGGCCATGAGGAGCACGCCGAAAAAGTCGCCGCCGAGCTAAAGTGATAGACGCCGGCTCCCGCCCCCTTGCCCTATTCCTGAAGCGGCAAGAGGGTCGGGACAGCCTTTAGATGAGTAAGCAGCAGCGGTGATACGGGATGACCCTTGCCGCGAACAAGTTACGGCACCTTGGGGCGCGGCGGGGATGGCAAAATCATTTGGGCATAGCAATCTGGCTGGCCTCTGCCACACCCGCCGCGATTAGCAAATTACCATGATTAAGGCCGCAAAGTTACATCTCGCCACAAATTCACCACATATGTGGCAATTGCGCCACAGGGATTCGGAGACAAAACGATCGCCCACCGGCGTGGACTTTACGCTGATATTCCAATCTTCCAAGGCCTTCAGGAGTCCCATGTTCGCCATCACGGTGATCACGACGCGGTTGCCGCGCAACCGTTTTTCCTCTTTCAAAACGTGCGCCGCACAGGCCAAGACATAATCGCCGTCCAGGAGTCGGCCTTCTTCATCGCAGAGCATGATACGATCGGCGTC
>CAYWHF010000004.1:0-22722 GCA_964457695.1 uncultured Methylocapsa sp. | reverse complement strand
TCCATCAGGTCCTTCAGGATGTCAATGCGCCCGTGTACTACCTCTTGGCACATCTCTGGTCGCGCCTGTTTGGCCTTTCCAACGAATCGCTGCGCTTTCCGGCACTGGTTTTCGGTACGATTGCACCGCTGGTTTGCCTGATCACCACGCGGGGAATTGCATGGCGAACGCGCTTACTTTGGTGCGTGATGACCGCGCTATGGATTCCAGGTTTTCATTATTCGCAAGAGGCGCGTGCCTATTCGCTGCTCTTCTGCCTTGCAACCGGCGGCACGGTGGCGTTTGTCAGAATGCTGGACGATCCCAATACGAAGCGCGCTTCGATTTGGTCACTATGTAGTAGTTTGGCCATTCTAACGCATTACTATGTGCTGCCGCTCGTCGGATTTCAGGCCCTCGTGTTTCTCTGGCTCTATCGGGAGCGGGCGACAAAAACTTGGCCTGCAGCTCTCCTCTTTGTTCCGGCCGGCGCGTGGTTTCTCGTTCAATTCCGGCGGATCGCGCAATTTTCAGATCCCAATGTTGTCTGGTACCGGCCACTGGAGCCGATTGAACTATTGAAAGCGCTCGATTTCGTGCTGGGCACGTCCACCATCACTCTAGCGATCGTTCTGATCACCTGCACAGCGATGCTATTCAGGTTCATTCGTAAATCCGAGGCTATTGAACGAGAGGATGGGAGCCAAACGAGCGCCCAGATTGCAGTTCTTTCCGGAATCGCTAGTGTTTCAGCGGTCATAGCGCTCGCCATCTGGCGTCCCGTTTTCACCCTGCGCTATCTCATGCCTTTCATCCCAAGTATCTTGCTAGGGGTTGCGCTGGCGTTCGAACGGTTGCAACGTTCCCTTCCGGTTTCGCGCCTTATTCTAATCCTGAGCTTTGCGTGCTCGGCGGTCGTATACAATTTTCAGAAGGACCCAGCGTTCAAGATTTACAATTTTCAAACGGCTTCGACTGCGCTGATCGTGTCGGGAACAAAAAACCTTGTCTTCTTTTGGGACCACCCGAACACTCCGGTCGAGGATCCTTCCCAGCTGGCGATCGTCGGAGGATTTTTTTTCGACCGTGCGGGCCTGGACATTCATGTCGCTCCCGTTCAGTTGGCCGCGCATGAAGATCCTAACCCGCGACTTCTCGCTCTGGCGAATCAACCGCATTCTGCAATCTTGTGGATCTACGACAAAGCAGTCTTGCGTACCGCGGCAAGGACTTATCCGCCACGGATTGGCGCGCTCGATCCTGCCTGGCGGTGCCATGATTTCGGCTTGCCGCCCGTTGGCATTGTGGCCTGTAGCAAAGATGCGAATTGGTGACATCCATTAAATCAATCCGAACACTCTATTGCGACTCCCTCGACGGCACCCTGAATAAGGGCCACGAATTGCGGCAACGTTGCTAGATATTAGCGAAAATCCTCGCACAAATACTTGTAATATGTCATAGTATTTAAGGATATGTTGGGATTATCCGTGTATTCCCACTTCGAGATCGAGGAGCGAACGCCGCTCGCCGGGTACGATAGCACGATAGCATCAAGCTCGGGCAATGCCTGGCAGGCGAGTTCCAGTTCATGCTTCGAGGCCGCGCCCCGCTGGCCGGTGAGCGAGAAGCACAAGCTCTCCCCACTATCGGAAAAATCCATGCTGTTGAGAACGGAAAGTCCGCGGCTCCGCCGCTGGTACTCCATCGCCGTACCTTTGTAGAACATGATCCCCGAACCCTGCTGGCAGGAATAATAGCTCGGGCGGGCAAGCTTGAACCAGAAAAGCTTCAGCCCGGCTTCCCAGTAGATATTGCGGCTTCCGGCGACAAAAGCCGCCAGCTCCGGATTTGGCGCGGAGGACTCAAGGAATTTTTGCCAGCCGGTTCTTTGGTCGATGAGGGCAAGCCCGGCGAGGGCGGCGGCCGCTGCGCTGCAAAGCGTGAAGCGGGTTACGGGCCGGCTGGCTTCGCAAAGCGCCAGCACGCCAAGCGCCCCGCCAGCTAGGCCGGCGAGCGCCAGTATCTGCCAAAAATAGCCTTTTTCTGCCCATTGGTAGAGCAAATAGACCGTGAACGGGACCCCGGCAGCAGGAGCGGTCAGGATCAGCAGCCGGGCCGGTTTCGGCAGCGGCGAGCGATGCCTGATTTCCAGCCCAAAGGCCAGGGCCGCAAGCAATTGGGAGAGCGCGGCGACGGGCGTTACCTGAAGGTCGAGCGTAGTCAGCATCGACAAACCCGCAGTCCACAGGAACATTTCTCGCGAAAACTGGTTTGCCGGCAGCCGAATCAGAATGACCGCGATGGCGGCGTTGGCGATCAACGTATCGAGCCACAACACGCGCCAGGGCTGGATATTGACCAGGAGGACGTTGCGGAAAAGATCGCCGCCCAAAAGCGTCGCCAAAAGGCCGCCGGCCGAGGTGACCGCCAAACAGACGATCAGCCGCCGCTCGACAGCGGTGCCCAGCACATGGGCTACCCAAAGCGTCGAGGCGACCGCGCCGAGATGCAACGCGTCCCCAGCTTCCCAGCGGGACAGGAAGCCGAAACCGCACCTCTTCCAGACGATGACGAACCAGTCCGGATCGAAACTCGCGAGCAATCTCGCGAAGGGCTGAACGCCCGCCGCTGCTAGAAAAACGCCAACCATTACGGCCGATTCCTGGTAGCGCGCGGCGGTCCTCGAATGCGGCCCAGGTCCCGGCTACGGCCATTCCCGTGATCGCCATGATCGGGTGAATCGCAGCGGCGCCCGCAAGGCAAAAGGCTGATCCAATGCGCCGCTCGCGCAACCAAAGGGAGAGCGCGGTCATCACAAGGGTTTCGGCGAAAATTCTTGGCGTGGCGAAGCCTTCGCCATAGTGGAAGATGCCGAGGCCTCCGTAGCCGGAGTCGAGCGCGATGCAGGCGAGGAGGGCGGCAAGCGCGTGCCGCCGGTCATCAAACAAAGAGCGCATGAGAAAGGCCAGCGCCGTCACCCAGAACGCGGCGCCGAGCGCCGTGGCGCAAAAATGGCCCCCAGCCGGACCAAAGGCCGCGGCCAAGGGCCGGTAGAGCAGGGAGAAGCTGGAGAAGGAATCCTGCGAGCCAAATCTGAAATAAAGATCTTCCGCAAAGCGGCCGGGCCGGAGCGCGTTCAACGCTTGGATCGTGTAGAGCTGGCCGTCGTGAATGATCCCCCAGTAGGGGTGAGTCGCGATCCAGACCGCCACAAGCGCGGTCACCTGGACCGAGAACCGCCGGGCACCTTCATTAACTTCAAACCGAACGCTCAAGCGCGACTCCCGTGACAAAGCGCCTTTCCTCTCACAGGATCGTTGTTTTTCTGTTGCACTCCGGGTCGAACGATAAACTGACGCTATAAATGCGTAATGTTCGGCTTTGATAATATGGCATCTCCTCCGAAAATGCGGGATTTCGCGCGCGCCGATTGCATCAGGAGTCGGCCTGTCGTGGTCAGTTTCCAGCGTTGTGGCGTGCGCTCGAGGCTGCCGGTCCTGCTCTCGCAGGCGGCGGCCAATCTGATCCCAATTATCGAGCACCCAGGGTGCGCAATTCCAAATATGATTCGAATCGATTGAGATCGGTGCCAACGCAGGCATGCGCGCCTCGACAGCGTTCGCCGGCGCGCCGATTAAGCGGCTGTTTTGAAAGGACTGGCGCCGCGAAGCCCCCATAAAAGCCACAAAAAGAGGCCTGCACCAAGCATACCCGCGCAGTTGAAGCCAATGTCACGCTGCCCATACGTGACATTCCGCTAGACTCTAAAAACGGCGGGAGGGATTAGCGCAGGATCTGTGTAAGATCGCGGCTCCTTTCCTCGACAAGCGCGGTCAGCGTTTCGAGAGCCGCGGGATCTAATCCCTTGCCCAAGTGGCGCTCCGCAAGTCCCTGCGCGATCGAGTCCTCCTCGGTCGTTGGGCTGACGCAAAGCCCGAGAATATGGTCGGCGAGCTCGTTGACGTTGAACCCGCTTGCCGAGGTGGAAAGCGGAACTTCTAACGTCAACCGATCTTCCAATGCTGCTGCGAGTTCGACGGCCATAAGCGAATCGACCCCAATATCTGCGAGCGACTTACCCTTATTTACAGTTTCTTGCGGTAACCGCAGGATGTGAGCGATTTCTTCGACGATGACGCCGACGATTTGCTTTCGCGCCTCTTCGGTGGAGCCCGTTGCGACCAAGGCGCGGATGTCCAGCTTCGCGCGGTTTTCAGCAGCCGCGGCTTTCTCGTTCGTGCGCGCAAGCCCGCTGAATGTCGGCGATTGCAGCAGCGGCAAATGGGCCCGCGCGGTAGACCAGTTCATTTCGCTTATGACGAGAACCGCCTCATTGGAATCTAGGCTTGGATGCGCGAGAGCCTGGGCCATGAGGTCCAACGCGTCGCCCGCGGCCATGGTCTTGACGCCGGCCCGCGCTGCAAGCAAGTCCTTTACAGGGCGATTGCGCGCCAGCAATCCAACGTCCTCGATACCTCCCCAGGCGATGGCAAGAGCGGGCAAGCCAGCCGCGCGCCTTTGCCGCGCCAACCCTTCGAGAAAGCCATTGGCGGCGACATAGTTGCCTTGACCTGGATTGCCGATCGCCGTGGTTGCAGAGGAGAAGAGAACAAAATAGTCGAGCGGCAAATCACGGGTAAGCCGGTCTAGGTTTTCGGCGCCCGTCACCTTTGGTGCAAGCACTTTCTTCAGCTTCTCGGCCTCGAGATTGGCGATGAGCGTGTCGTCAAGTACCGCAGCAGCATGGATCACGCCCGAGAGCGGCGGCATCAAGCGGGCAATCTTCGCAAAGAGCTTCTTGACCTTGTCTGCGTCGGCAATATCAATCGCCTCGACATGAACGCTTACGCCGGCGGCCCTGAGATCGGCAACTGCCTCTTGCGCCTCGGGGCTCACCGCTCCGCTGCGCCCGGCGAGCACGAGATGACGTGCCCCATGCTCGGCAAACCAGCGCGCCGTCGCCAATCCGAAGCCGCCGCAGCCTCCCGTAATGAGATGAGTTTTGCCGGGCGCAGGCCGAAACTCCCCGCGCGCCATAATTGCAATCTCGGTAGGCTCGGGGGGCGTTACTACGATTTTGCCGATGTGGCCGGACTGCTGCATGAGCCGGATCGCATCTATGAACTCAAATGCCTTAAAACTACGGTAGGGCAGAGGCGTGAATTCGCCCTCGGCAACGCGTTCAAGAACTTCCCTGAATAACCTCCGGCTTGTTTCCGGCTGAGCGAGCATGAGCTGGTCGAGATCGACGCCAAAATAGGTGAGGTTATTGCGAAACGGGCGAAGACCAATATGCGTGTTGGTGAGAAAGTCACGCTTGCCAAGTTCCACAAAACGGCCGAACGGGTGAAGCAATGCCATTGAGAGTTCCATCGCCTCGCCAGACAGGCTGTTGAGGACGACGGCCACACCTTTTCCCGTTACCCGGCGCACGTCGTCGACAAAGGCATTGGCACGCGCGTCAAAGACATGTTCGGCTCCAAGAGCGGCGACAAGATCGCGTTTTTCCGCGCTACTTGCGGTCGCGATGACCTGTGCGCCGCGCCAGCGGGCGATCTGGAGAGCAGCTAGGCCGACGCCGCCAGCGCCACCGTGGATAAGGACCCACTCGTTATGTTTCAATTGGGCACAAGTGATGAGGGCATAATAGGCAGTGAGAAAAGCAACGGGGATAGTGACGGCAGCTTCGAGCGGCACTCCGTCCGGCACCTTTGCCACCATCTTGCTGTCAACGGTGACATGGGTGGCAAATGCGCCTCCCGCGACCGCAAGAACTGAATCCCCAGGCTGAAGACCCTTGACATCTTGTCCCGTAGCGACAATGCGGCCCGCGCATTCAAGCCCAAGGGCCGGACCTGCGAGCCCATCTTCGAGCATTTCGTCCGGCAGAACCGAGAGACCCCACATGACATCGCGGAAGTTAAGGCCGGTCACCGTCACGGCGATTTCCACTTGCCCGGGAAGCGGCGATTGACGCTCAACCGGTACCCAGCGGATACGGTCGAGACCCGTGCCGTCTCCCTTTTCCAAACGGCTCGCTGGAGCGGCGCGCTTCATAGCGCCAGAGTTCGCAGCGTTGCTTGATTGCATCCGCACGACGCGGGTGGAATCGGCGTCGAGGATCAGCTCCGTCTCCTCCGTTTCCGAAAGAAGGACGTCGGCTAGCCGCCGTGCTCTGACTTGAGCTGGCATGCCTGGGTGTGTATCGACGCGGCGCACGTCGAGCGTCTGATATTCATTGGCGAAGGTCCGTACAAATGACCAGAGGCCGGTCTGAATCGGGTCGACCGTACCAGCTTCCGTGCGCAATGCGCCGGGACATTCTATCCAAATCTGGTGCTTGCTTTTTCCAAGCTCTGCCGCCAAGTGTTTTAGTGCCAGGCACCTTTGGGCAATCGTTGCCGCAGTCATACCGCCGCGCGGCGCGGCAGGAGCGAGGAAGACGATCGTCTCCGAATCCGCGGCGGAAAGCCGAAAGGCGCGCTCGCGGGTGACGGCACATTCGACTCCGGCGTCCTCAAGCCAATTCGAAAGCGCAGAGGCTGCCTCGAACTGTTGTGGATCTTCGTGGCCGACAATTACCACTTTGTCTGGAATCTTGCGGCTCACCACAAACGCCGGTCGTTCTCCGACAATGAACCGTGCCGGGCCGGCTTCGGTCCAAACATTCTTGATTGCGATCCCACGCAGCGGCAGGGCGGAAAATTGTGCCATCCAATTCGGCGGCGAAAAGAACCCATCGCCGTTACGTTCCATTGCAGGCACTGGATTTTCGCGCACGCCAAATACGAGATCGCGGAACAGCGACGGCGCGGGCTCAATCGCGGCAATAAGGCCCCCGGGCGCCAAGGTGTCGACGAGCAGAGCGAGCGGCTCCTTGCCCGGTGCCAAACGATGCAAAGCATCCGCCGCGATGATGAGGTCGATAGAATTTTTGGCGACCTGTTCCAAGCTGTCGGCGAAGCCAATGCAAGGATTGCCTGCGAAAGCCCGGCGCGCGCGTTCCAGCCGCCGTGGATCAGGGTCATGAATCGTCAGCCGGGCTTCCCGCGATTGCATGAGCGCAATCGCTTGCCGGGAAAGCGGACCATGGCCGATCTGCAATATTCGCAGCGCCCGGTCACGCGGCCAGCTTTCGCCTGTACGCCGCAATAAAGAAGTAAGAAGATCGGCCGCGGCGGCGACGGGCGCCGAACCCATTTCAAACGACTCGATCGCCGATTCGGCAATCGGGGCAGGCTCCTCTCCGCGTGCCAAAGCCTCCATGACAGCGGTGCATCGGGCGGCGAGAAGCAATTCAGCCGACCGGCGCGGATAATCCGCAGCGAGGTTTTCCAAAATATGCGCGGGATCGGGAAGCGCGACGTCCCCGGCCAAAACAAATTGCTCCGGCCCGCCCGCTGCGAGACCGCTCTTTTCAAGCGCAAGGAGCAAATTGTGGAACCAAATCCGCCGCGCTGGCGCGATGCGCCCTTGTGCAATCAGCCTGTCCGGATCGACCTTTCTGTCAACAGCAAGCGCGCGGGCGAACCGGTATGCGGCTGCAGTAGCCCATCCCTCGATCAGCATAACATCCGGCGGTAGGCTTTCGCCCGCTGCCGCTGTCTCCGGAGCGGCAGCCGCCTTCAATGCGTCGACTGAGGGCGCAGGCTCGCGGCGGACCGCCGTTGGCTCGTCTGCGAGGATCGCGGTTTGTATGAGACACCGGCTGGCAAGATCGAGCAACTCGCGCCGCACCACTTGGAAGCGCGCTCCTTGCAGCTGCGCGATCAGAGCACCATCGGCGTCGACGAGCGTAAAATCGGCGAGGATAGCGCGGGCATCGTGACGCCTTACATCGATGCGCGCGCGCGCGGTCGCGCCGCCAGGCTTTTCCAGCCTTATCTCTCCGAAACGGACAGGAAGATAGGCGGATGGGCCCGTGCCCAAAATCTTGTCTGAAAAAAGCAGAATCAACCCATGGAAACATGAATCCAGGCGCGCCGGATCGAGACCGTATTGCGGCGAGAGATCTGCCGCCAAAAGGTCCACCACGATCTGCGTATTGCTAGTGCGCGATGCAGCGATGACTTGCCGGTAGGCGGGCCCGAATTCGAGGCCGGAACGGCGCGCGATCCTATAGAGATCGGCACCCATGACGATATTTCCTGTCAAATCCGGGATCGCGTCATGAACGGCAGGCGGCGCCGATTTAAATATAACTTTGGCCTTGGCGTGGACAGTCCATGGCGAGTCGTTCAACCGCGCCCGGCTCATGATCTCGACGGTGGCCGTGCCCGGCGTTGCTCGGCATAGGACTTCGCGCGAAGCGGCGGCCGAAAACAGCATTGGCTGGACGATTTCCAAGTCCCTAATCAGCGCGGTTTCCGTGCCAAGCCAATCTCTGGCTACCGCGAGCGCCATTTCAGCGAAGGCAGCTCCGGGGAGCAGCACTTGACCGTCGATCCGGTGATCTGCGAGGGCCGGAACGAGGATGGGGTCGAGCTGCCCGCGCCATTCAAGCGAATCTGACGAGAGGCGTGCGCCTATGAATGGATGCGCTGGACGCGGACGCATCCATCCGGTCGAGTCCGTGGTCTCGGCGAGCCGGTACGGCTTTCGCCTCCAAGGATAGGCGGGCAAATCGGGCACGGGACCAGGGTCCTCGCCAAAAGCGATTTTTGCGTCGATTCGTGCGCCAAGTGAAATGGCCTGCGCCGCCGCCTGGCGGAATGGATCGATCGGAGAATCCGTTTGGTCGAGCACACATAGAGTGGCGACGGACGGAACCGATTCTTCGGTAATCTTTCGAATATCTGCCACGAGCACTGGGCTTGGCCCGACTTCAATGAACACGCGCGCTCCAAGCCGCATCGCAAGCTGCACGCACTGTATGAACTGCACCGGTTCACGAACATTACGCCACCAATATCTGGCGCCGAGGCTCGGGCCCTCAACGATACCGCCGTCTACGGTGGACAAGAAACATAGCTGGCTTGGTTTCGGTTGAAGACATTCGAGATCGGCGATAAGGGGCACCTCAGCAGGTTTCATCAATTCGCTGTGGAATGGATATGCTAAATCTAGCCGGCGCATGCGCACTTTATATGCGCGTCCCCTCTTTGCGGCTTGGTCCAAAGCCGAAAGCGGTCCCGAGACCGTGAAACTGCGCAGCGAATTATGGGCCGCGATCGTCAGCCCCTCTATCTCGCTGACGAGGGCCTCAACCACCTCCTGCGGCCCAAACGCGACCGCCATGCCGCCGGCGTCACGGCCAATTTCCTGATGCCGGCTGCGGAAATAGATGACCCGGACGGCGCTCTCGAGGTCGAGAATGCTTGCTGCCTCAGCGGCAGCGATCTCGCCCATGCTGTGACCAAGCACCATATCGGGTGCTATCCCGAGACGCGCCAGGCAGCGAACCGTTGCGACTTGAATGGCGAAAATGAGGGGTTGCGCGATGCTCGTTTTCTCGAGCTTCGAAGCGATGCTGGAACTCAACATTGCCTCGGTCAAGGACCAGTTTGCTAAGCTGCGGAAAATGCGGTCGATTTTTGCGATCTGATCGCGAAAAACAGGATTCGTTTCATAAGCCGCCCGGCCCATGCCCGGCCATTGGCCGCCATTGCCAGAGAAGACAAAGGCAATAGGCGCTGAACGGTCGACCGCCGTGTTCGTGCTTGCCTTTACAGCAACCCCTTCGTTACGAGCGGTTTCGTCCAGGGTCTCGATGAGTGCCGCAGGCTCGTCAAGAGGGATCGCCAGGCGTTCGGAAAGGAGCTCGCGCCGGTGGCCGGTGGCGGCGATCATGCGCCGAGTTTCTTCGGCGGGAAGATGCGTGAAAAGCGAAGAATATTGTCGCGCGAGATGTGCCAGGCTATCCCGGCTATGCGCCGACAGAAGCAAAAACTGCGGCGCGCTCGCTACCCCCTGTCGCCCTGGCGGCGGGTCGGCGAGAATTACATGCGCATTTGTGCCGCCAAAGCCCAAAGAACTAATGCCTGCATAGCGGACGTGCCTATTGCGGGACAACGCGATAGGAGCGGCGCAGACCGAGACGTTCAGATCGCCGAAGGGAATATCGGGATTAGGCTCATCAATATGCAGGGAGCGGGGCAGTTCATCATGCTCGAGTGCCAGCATGGCTTTGAACAGGCCCGCGAGGCCGGAGGCGGCTTCGGTATGACCGATATTCGTCTTTATCGAGCCTATTGGCAGCGGCTGGCTGCGCCGCCGCCCCAAGACTTCGCCGATCGCGGCGGCCTCTACTGGATCACCGACCCGTGTTCCCGTGCCATGCGCCTCGATGAAGGCGAGCGCGTCCGGGGGAATATCGTGCTTCAAATACGCGCGCTCAAGCAATGCCGCCTGGTAAGACTTCGATGGCAGCGAGATACCGCTTGTGCGGCCGTCAGAGTTGATGTGCGAGCCGGCAATCATTGCGTGACTTCGGTCCCCGCGAGCCCAGGCGGCAGAAGCCGCACGCAGGACCAGGACGATGCCGCCTTCGGCACGCACATAACCGTCGGCGTGAGCCGAGAACGCCCGGCATAGCCCGGTTGGGGACAACATCGTCGCCTGCGAGAAACTGATGAAGCCAAACGGGCTCGCCAAAATATTCACGCCGCCAACGATTGCCGTATCGATTCGACCGGCTTGGATTGCCGCAACCGCAGCATCCAATGCTACAAACGACGAAGAGCAGGCCGTATCAACCGTGAAGCTAGGCCCATGCAAATCGAAGACGTGGGAAATCCGGTTTGACAGAACAGCCAATGTATTGCCGGTGGCAAAATAAGCGTCTGCGCCGGCCGGGTCATGGAGCCGGAGGTTGCCATAATCGAGGGTCGATCCCCCGACGAAGACGCCGGTTTCCGTTCCGGCCATTGAGGAGGGACGAATTCCGGCGTCTTCCAAAGCTTCCCATGCGAGTTCAAGCAGAAGCCGCTGCTGGGGATCCATTTGTTCGGCTTCGCGCGGGGAAATTCCGAAGACGGCCGGGTCGAACCCCCAAATGTCATCGAGAACTCCCGCGGCCCATGTGTAGCTGCGGCCACGCTCTTTCGGCCGCGGATGGATCAGCCGTTCTTGAGGCCATCGATCTCGTGGGATGCGGGATACCGTGCAACGCCCTTCAGCGAGCACGTTCCAAAGCTCGCCGGTGGAGTTTGCGCCAGGCAGCCGGCACGCCCTCCCGATGATCGCGATGTCCAAACCTTTCGAATTCGTCGTCGGGCGGGGACTTTGACGATCTCTCATGATCCTGCCTAACTTATGCAGTGCAATTTAACGCAAGGTCGCGCCGGCACAAAGCGAATCGCGGAGACTCGATGTGATATCTTAAGTTGTCATATAGACGCGCACGCGCTTTGGCTAGAGCTCGAGGAGCAAATCCGGGGGGAAAATGTCTCAAATGAGGTGACAAAATTATTCGGCTTCGTGAACCTGCATTTACTTTTCCTCTAGAGACTCGTAAAATGTAGAAACATTGCTATATTCCAGCTTTTGATGCCAATCATGCTAGGGTTATATGTATCTAGTCAGTATAATATGTGACATTAAATAAATACATACTGCAAGACGCGTCTAAACCGGCACTTGTTGTTTCGCACGACGTCAGCATATAGTCCTTTCGTGTTAAGCCAAACATTTCATTTAACGATGACAGACTTTACACCAAACGTAAGGCATACTAGTTGTATTAGCCATTTGAGCCGTTTTGCGTACAAACGGTTCAAACGATAGACAGCATAATCTTTATGGAGCTCTTACGCGCGTGACGGGATGCTAGGGGGCAGGCCTCGGCGATTGCAACTTTATGGCACTCGATCTTTAATTAGCATCGCTATCTCGCGCCTCTTCAGCCGGGCCGGTTTCCGATGTTCACGACCTCCAGGCGCAGGCCCGGCGAATTATTGTTCTCATGAACTGGAACACCTTCGCAGCGACGATGCGGCGGCACTTTCCGAATCAGTGCCAAGAGCCAAACCCGAGGTGAGCATCTTTATGCAGGACGCAGAATGTGTTTGTGGGACGGCTCAAGCTCGCGGGCGTCCGGCGTAAAGGATGCACTATTGGGTAATGAGCGCGCCCCTTGGGCAAGAGATCTTTTGTTCGACAGAGAACGGATTTGCGTGCAGAGCCTGCCTGTTTGCCTTTCTTTCAAGGCCCGTGAAATACGGCAAACCGGCTTTTTCTTAACTGGCGAAGCAAGCTTCGCCCGCCTTTGCGCCTTTGTTCCGGCGTGTTATGGAGCCCGCGGTTTGTTGACTGGCGCTCCGCTCTGCCGCGGGGCGCATCACGGAGTGCACATTGGCTCTGATCACGCGACCCTCGCCAGACGAAGCGCTTACTTTCGATGACGTGTTGCTTCTTCCGGGTCATTCCCAAATTCTCCCGGGCGCGGCGGATCTCAAAACGAAGCTCACGGCGACGATTAGCTTGAACATTCCCATCGTGTCTTCGGCCATGGACACGGTTACCGAGGCGAAGCTCGCCATTGCGCTCGCCCAGGCGGGCGGGATTGGTGTCATTCACCGGAATTTGGATCCCGCCGACCAGGCCGAGGAGGTGCGCAAGGTCAAGCGTTTTGAGAGCGGCATGGTGGTCAATCCGATCACGATTTTTCCGGACGAAACCCTTGCCGATGCGCTGGCCCTGATGCGGCGCAATGGGATTTCCGGCATCCCGGTCGTAGAGCGCGGGCCGGGCGGGAAACCTTCAAGGCTTTGCGGAATATTGACCAACCGCGACGTCAGATTCGCAGATAATCCGCTGCAGCCGGTCAGCGAGTTGATGACCAAGAATCTCATCACGGTCCGGGAAGGCGTAAGCGAGCCAGAGGCGCGGCGGCTTTTGCACCAGCACCGGCTCGAAAAGCTCGTTGTCGTTGACGATGATTTCCGTTGCGTTGGCCTGGTGACCGTCAAGGACATGGAAAAGGCGACCTTGCATCCGGCCGCTTGCAAGGATGCGGAAGGAAGGCTGCGGGTTGCCGCTGCCGCAACAGTCGGCGACCAGGGTTACGACCGCGCCCTCATGTTGATGGACGCGGGTGCCGATTGCGTCATGGTCGATACCGCGCACGGCCATTCGCAAGGCGTTTTGGATCAGGTCAAGAGACTAAAACGCGCGTCGAATAAGGTTGCGATTGTCGCCGGCAATGTGGCGACGGCGGATGGCGCGAAAGCCCTGATCGACGCCGGCGCCGATGCGCTCAAAGTCGGCATCGGGCCCGGCTCGATCTGCACGACGCGTGTCATTGCAGGCGTTGGCGTGCCGCAGCTCACCGCGATCATGGATTGCGCCGAGGCCGCAAGGAACGCAAATATTCCGGTCATTGCCGATGGCGGCATCAAATATTCCGGCGATCTCGCCAAGGCGATCGCGGCAGGGGCCGGTTGCGCCATGATCGGCTCGCTTTTCGCTGGAACCGACGAAAGCCCGGGCGAAGTCTACCTTTATCAGGGCCGCTCATTCAAATCTTATCGCGGCATGGGTTCGCTCGGCGCAATGGCGCAGGGATCGGCCGACCGCTATTTCCAGCAGGACATCGCAGATCAATTGAAACTCGTGCCCGAGGGAGTCGAGGGGCAGGTGCCCTATCGCGGGCCGGTATCGGTTATTTTGCATCAACTGGCTGGGGGTCTGCGGGCCGCCATGGGTTATGTTGGGGCCGCGGACATCGGGGAATTTCAGGCACGCGCGCGGTTTATCAGGATTTCGTCGGCGAGCCTGCGCGAGAGCCATGTTCACGATGTTGCCATCACCCGCGAGAGCCCAAATTATCCGGCGGGGGAGTGAAGGGCTGTGAAACCCACAAGCCGGCCCGGGGTCCATAGATTAGAATGATTCCAAAAATGTTTCACGTGAAACATTTTCGTCCGGTCGAGGCCCAAAACCTTACAAGCCCGAAGACACGGCTGCGCCTTCAATCACGTGAGATCGATCGATCACTTTGTCCGATCCAAATCGGGCGACGGCGGCGGCTCGATGGTGAAGCCGATTGCAGAAAATCGTCCTCTATGTAAGGTTCTGTGACGGAATAGGGTGGTCGGGCGGGATACACAAGCCGCCTCCTGACCCACCCGTCGTTTTCAACATTTCATAATCGTAAAGTCATGGCACGCCCATATTTTCGCAGTTCCTTTAGAGCGCTAAAGGAACTATTTTCCGGTAACCAAGACGATTTAACGATTCTCTTGGCTCTACTCGCCGAACTGCGGCATCGCGACAGCGCACCGGCGGTCTCATTACGTGCTGAAATCGAGCGGAGGCTCGACGAGCTAAAGGGCAACAGGACAACGCGCGATGGCATGCAGGCAGGTACGAAGAGCACGCTCAACGAATCTACGCGGCGTCCTCTTCGCAGTCCAGAAACGACAGGCGGTGCTTCCAGTTCCGCAGCGGCTAGTACTGGGCGGTCACACATAGGACCGTTGCAAGAGCCTTATTTGCGCCGTCCCACCCAGTTCAAACGAATGGAACCGCCGGGCGTTTCAGGTAGACCATCAAAGTACGTTCGTCCTCTCAAGACGGACGTGAATCTGCCTGTTACGAGCAATTTGCCCAATGCTGGCCGTTACGTGCTTGCCCTGGGAGCGCTCATTGCGGAAATGCGCCGTAACCAGCAAAACACTCGGCAGATTATCCTTGAAAATGGTAGCCGTATCGAACTCGATCGCGGTCATATCGGTTACGCTTTCGCATTTACGGACGATGCCGAACTTTTCGAAGACGCACGCGTAGAGTTGCGCATCGGCGCGCGCAAGATTGAAGGCAACATAATATCCATTGCGAGCGGCCAGGTCATTATTTCCGTTGAAGAAGATCTCGGCGAAAAACTCATGCGCTGCGTTCTCGTCATCGACAACACCGCGCTGCTTGAGGCCCTCAAGGAAAAGCTCGAACAGTCGAACAGCGGCGGCCGGCAGCTAACCATTGCACTTGCAGATGATGCGGTCACCAACAGCGGTCGCCTAGCACCGCCCGAAACTCCACTATCAAACAACGCCTATTTGTCCCTCAATTACAGACAAAAAGACGTAGTTCGGCTCGCACTCTCTAACACCGTGATTTATCTTTGGGGGCCGCCAGGCACGGGTAAGACGACTACAATAAGCGTATTGATTCAAGAACTGTTTGCGCGGGGCAAACGCGCTCTAATCTGCTCAAACACAAACCGCGCAGTTGATCAGGTGCTTTTTAGTCTCTGCCGCACCCTAGGCGAGGGCCACGAGGCGATGGAGACAGGAAAAATCCTTCGCCTTGGACGGATCGCGCATGATCAGTTGCGGCAGCAGTACTCGGAATACGTTACCGTTGAGGGAATCGTTGAACGCCGCTCCCGCGATCTGAAGGAACGCAAAACCGTTCTGGAATCGCTGCTAGTGGATATTGCTCGCCGCGAGGCAAGGATCGAAGCCGCGCTGCGCTTATTCGCCGAATTGGATCAGATAGAAGAGGCGCTCGGCGAGGCTAATCGCGAAGTCTCAAACTTGGATAGCGATGGCCACGCTCTTGTTCAGGAACTACAAGCCACAACAAGCCGGCTCGCAGACCTTGATAGCGAGCTAAACTCCCGGAAAACCGCAGGAGTGTTTAGGCGGGTGTTTCTCCGTAACGAAGAAGCAATTCAAAGGGACATCGCGGCGACAACGGGTGAGTTGGATAGGGTAACTGCAGAGGCGGCGCAAGTTTCAGACAGTCTGAAAAATGCGAAAGAAAAGGCAGAACAACTCGCAGCCCGCAAAGCTGACCTAAACAGATCGATCGATGCGATGAATCGTTCCGACCTCCTGAAGCGTAGGCAATCATTATTGGCTGAACGACAGCCCCTCACCGACGAACTCGCCGCGATCAACAAGGCGCTTGCCGATATTGAGGCCGCAGTAATGCGGGATGCAGCGGTAATCGGCGCTACGGTTACGAAAGCGTATTTGTCCGCCGCCAACCTTCCTATTTTCGATGTTGTTATAATCGATGAGGCGTCAATGGTTATCATCCCGGCTCTCTATTATGCGGCCGGGCTCGCGGGAGAAAAAGTCGTCGTGTGTGGTGACTTTCGTCAATTGCCGCCCATCGTCCCTACGGAACAAAAGGCAATCCGAGACGAGATTGGCTCTGACGTTTTTCATGCCGCCGGGATTGCGTCAGCCGTCGAATCCCTTAAGCCCCTGCCGCGCCTGGTGATGCTCGACGAGCAATACCGGATGGACAATGCAATATGCCGGTTGATTTCCAGTTTCATGTATTCAGGAAAGCTGCGTACGGCGCAGGCAGTTGAAGCGCGTTCTACCGAATACCCTGCGCCGCTTTCAAGTTGTCTAACAATCGTGGACACATCAGCGCTCTGGCCTTTTGAAACACAAACATCGTCTTTCTCACGGTATAACCTTGCGCATGCACTTGTGGCGCGAAATCTTGCGCGAAAGCTTCAGGAGGTTGGTCACATCAAACACGGCGATTCGCTTGGCATTTGCACGCCCTATGCGGCACAGGCCAAACTTATCCGCCGTCTCATTGACGATGAAGGCCTGGGCAACGGCGTGGAGGCGGGGACCGTCCATCGCTATCAGGGTGATCAGAAATCGACGATCATCATTGATATTCCCGAGAGCGTCGGCGGCGGCCGCTTCATTGGCCGGTTTCTTCAAGCGGATCATCCAGACGACGACGGCGCAAAGCTCTTTAATGTCGCCATTAGCCGGGCGCGCCAGCATCTCGTGGCTATAGCAAATCTAACGTATCTCGATGAGCAGTTGCCTGGAGGAGCTTTCCTTCGCGATGTCCTTTTCCAAATGCAGTCCGCTGGACAAGTGATCGACGCCCGGGATATCCTCACACTGCGCGCGGCCGACCTGCGCGAATTAGGCAACACTGTCAACATTGATTTAGAGGCCAAGCGAACGGGGTTATTTGGCCAGAGTGATTTCGATACAGTATTCCGAGCCGACATCGAGCGGGCTACGAGTTCAGTTGTCGTATTCTCCGGATTCGTTACACCCGAACGTATTGGAAACTACGGCGACCTATTCCGGCGAAAGATTTTGGAGGGTGTAAAAGTACGGTGCGTTACACGTCCCCCACAATACAATGGCTCGATTCCCGTCGAACGTGGCAGGGAGGCGCTCGACGCGCTCGAAGGAATTGGCGCAACGGTTGATTGCCGTAGAGAAATTCACCAGAAGATTGCGATCGTCGACAGCAAAATAGTTTGGCTCGGCTCGCTCAATCCGCTTTCGCACACGGCGCGAACTGATGAGATCATGATGCGCGCTGTCGCACCTAATTTTGCTGCCGAACTGGCCCGGCAAATAGCGGTTCGACCGGTAAGGCGGGACGTTGATGGCCGAGGCGCAGCAGTTGGCGAGAACCCCCGTTGCGGCAGATGCGGCCACCGCACTTACTATTTCTTTAGCTGGAGAAGGGAACGTGCCTTTTTTTCATGCGAGGATTGCGACTGGATAGTAGATGCCAGCCGTGATCTATCCCATCATGACGCAGCCGAAACGGATAACCTCCCTCTCGAGGGACCGCCGTGTCCAAAATGCGGGAGTAAAACGCGCCGCCGCCAAGGACGTTTCGGCCCCTTCTATGGTTGCTCGCGCTATCCGGCATGCGACGGCAAATTGAACATTCGGTAAGCGATACAGATCGTGGCATGGCCATTTTTGCTCTTGGGGGGAGTCGGTTTCGACCGCAAGCTGGACACTTACCCATGACGCCTGGCGCGCGGATTGCCGCGGCGATTGAAGTTACAGATCAAATCGAAGCGCGCAGAAGGCCGGCTGCGGATGTGCTGAAGGATTGGGGCATTTCGCACCGCTTTGCTGGCGCAAAAGACCGCGCGGCGATCGCCTCGCTTGTCTATGACGGGCTGCGCAAGCGCGCCTCCTCGGCCTTTATCATGGGCGCGGAAACGGGCCGTGCTATTGTGCTCGGTGCTTTGCGCCAGATGCACAACATGAGCGCAGTCGAGCTCGCCGCGCTATGTTCGGGCGAGGCGCATGCCCCGCCGCCGCTGACTGAAGACGAAATTGAGCGCCTTTCGGCGGCGGACTTTTCCGCCGCGCCAGATTTTATCGCCGGGGATTTTCCGGCGTGGCTCGAGCCCTCCTTAGCAACGGCATTCGGAGCGGCTTTGGTTGACGAGATGCGCGCGCTTGCGACCCGCGCGCCCGTGGACCTGCGTGTGAACACGCTGAAGACCAATCGGGAGAAGGTGCTCGCCAGTCTCAAACATCTTGGCGCTGTTCCAACGCCATTTTCTCCAACCGGTCTGCGGTTACCAATTTCGAGCGATGGGGGCGGCCCAAAACTTGCCGCCGAAGCCGCCTATATGAAAGGGCTTGTCGAAATTCAGGACGAAGCCTCGCAGCTCGCAGCGCAGTTGTCTCTCGCAGAACCTGGCGAACAGGTGCTCGACCTTTGCGCGGGCGCAGGCGGCAAGACGCTCGCGCTTGCGGCGATGATGCAGAACAAGGGCCAGATCCATGCGACCGACCGCGATGGAACAAGGCTCATGCTAGCCATCGCGAGACTTAAGCGTGCTGGGGTAAGAAATGTTCAGCTCCATGCGCCGCGTAAAGGCACAAACGTCCTTGCCGGACTCGAAGGGCGTTGCGATCTTGTTTTCGTCGACGCACCCTGCACGGGAACCGGGACGTGGCGGCGCAACCCGGATGCGAAATGGCGTATCCGCCCGGGGGCGCTTGAAATCCGGATCGCGGAGCAGAACCAGGCGTTGGAAGATGCCGCGCGGTTTGCTAAACCCGGAGGCCGGATTCTCTATGCCACCTGTTCGGTCCTGCGGGAAGAAAATGAGGACAGGCTCGCGGCCTTTCTCGCCGCTCATGCGGATTACAGGAGTGTTCCGCCTACAGAAATGGCGGGGATCGCGGGGGTGCCTGAACTCAGCCAGTTTGCATCGCGGTTTGGTTTTGGATTGCGCCTGACGCCGCAAGCGAGCGGCACCGACGGGTTCTTTATTGCCATGCTCGCACGCTGCTAAATCATGGCTTTGCAGCAGGAAGAAGAAAGCGTGAATTAGTGTAGTCTCAGTGACAACACACGCGAGGGCTTAACTTTGACGAGACGCCGCAATTCACGGACCGTGGTGCTACGTAGAGCTTATACCAATTCTCGAAGAGAGGAATCCATAGGCGCTCCCAATGTCATGGACGGGCTTGACCCGGCCATCCAAACACCACAGACGGGAGTCTGGATGCCCGGCTCAAGGCGGGGCATGACGGCAAGAGTCGCGGACAATGAGGGTTGGTATAGGGTGCACGGCATTTGCATGTGCGCTTTTGCCTCCTAATTATCTAATTATAAAGACTACACAAAAAGAGCGGCAGAGTTCGGATGACCTCATCGCAACAAGACATGAAACAGATGGATTACGAAAAAATCGGCGATATTCGCGTCGCGCGGGCATTGCGCGACTTTATTTCCGCCGAGGCCTTGCCGGGAACGGAAATCGGCGAGGCTGAATTTTGGACGGGGCTCGCCGGGCTTGTTTGGGCGTTTGCGCCGGGCATTCGCGCCCAATTGCGATTCCGCGACGAGTTGCAGGAAAAAATCGACGAATACCATCGCGCGACCGCAACCATGCCGTTCAATCCGGCCGCTTACGCAAAGTTTCTTCGCGAGATCGGCTACATTGTCCCGGCACCGCGCGACTTTACGATTCGCACCGAGAATGTCTTGGAAATCGCGCGGGTCGCGGGGCCGCAACTCGTCGTTCCGGCATCCAACGCGCGCTATGCGCTGAACGCGGCAAATGCGCGCTGGGGCAGTCTTTACGACGCGCTCTATGGGACGGACGCAATCCCGGAGACCGGCGGCGCCGAGCGCGGGAAAGGCTACAACAAGGTGCGCGGCGCAAAGGTCATCGACTGGGTGCGCGCGCTTTTCGACGATATCTTTCCTCTCGCGAGGGGCAGCCACAAAGCGGTCGTCGAATACAGAGTCTCGGGTGGCGAGCTCATCGCTAGTCTTGAGAATGGTCTCGAATCCCGTTTGCGCCATCCTGGACGCTTTGCCGGATACAGAAAAAAATCGCTCGACTCCCTTATCATTCTGTTACGCCATCATGGCTTGCATGTCGAGATCGAGATCGATCAAAACAGCCTCGTTGGCGCGGAGAGCAAGGCAGGCGTTGCCGACATAGTCTTGGAGGCCGCGCTCAGCACGATCATCGACCTCGAGGACAGCGTCGCCTGCGTCGATGCCGAGGATAAGATCGGAGTTTACCGCAATTGGCTCGGGCTGATGCAAGGGTGGCTTACGGCCACTCTCGAAAAGAACGGACTTCTCATCGAGCGCAAGCTTGCCGAGGACCACACCTATATCGGCCGGGATGGCTCCCCCTTGACCCTGCATGGGCGTGCCCTGTTGCTTGTGCGCAATGTCGGCCATCACATTGAAACCGACGCGGTGCTGGATCCTGCCGGCAACGCAATCCCCGAAACCATTTTGGACGCCGCTGTCACATCGCTGATTGCGATCCACGATCTCAAACGAACAGACGGCAAGCGGAACAGCCGTCACGGTTCGGTCTATATCGTGAAACCGAAAATGCATGGGCCGGACGAAGTCGCGCTCGCCAACGATCTTTTCGGTGCTGTCGAAGATATGCTTCGCCTTCCGCGACACACGCTGAAAATGGGCATCATGGACGAAGAGCGGCGCACCTCCGTCAATCTCAAGGCCTGTGTCGCGGCGGCGGCCGATCGGGTGTTTTTCATCAATACCGGCTTCCTCGACCGCACGGGCGACGAGATTCATACCTCGATGGAAGCCGGACCGATGGTCCGCAAGGAGGCCATGAAGAATACCGATTGGATCGCGGCTTATGAGAATTCCAATGTCGATGTCGGCATCGCTTGCGGGCTTCCCGGGCGGGCGCAGATCGGCAAGGGCATGTGGGCCGCGCCGGACCGGATGGCCGATATGCTGGCTCAGAAAATCGCCCAGCCGCTTGCGGGAGCCTATACGGCGTGGGTACCGTCGCCGACGGCCGCCGTGCTGCACGCGGTGCATTACCATAAGGTCGACGTCGCGAGCCGCTGGAAGGTGCTTTCCCGCCGGACCCCGCCGCTCCTCTCGGACCTCCTTGCCGTACCGGTCTGCCGTGCGAACTGGGCGCCGGACAATGTGCAAGCCGAGCTCGACAACAATTGCCAGGGAATTTTGGGCTATGTCGTGCGCTGGATCGATCAAGGCGTTGGCTGTTCGAAAGTGCCGGACATCCACGACATCGGGCTCATGGAGGATCGCGCCACCTTGCGAATCTCAAGCCAGCATATCGCCAATTGGCTGCACGAGGGGGTTGTCACGCGGGAACATGTTTTGGAAACATTGCGGCGCATGGCAAAAGTCGTGGACCGGCAAAATGCGACCGATCCGCTCTATAAGCCGATGGCGCCGGATTTTGACGGCTACGCATTTCAGGCGGCGGCCGATCTCATTTTTCGCGGCCGCGGTCAGCCGAATGGCTATACGGAGTGGATCCTTCACGCCTACCGCCGCAAGGTAAAGGCCGCCGCTGACGGATAGTGTTCAAGCCAATTTGCCTAATCGGGCGGCGTGCCGTTGAGCGCCAAAACTTCGCCTGCAAGATAAAGGCTTCCCGTGATGAGGATGCGCGGCGGCAATTGCCAGTCGCGCGCGGCGAGGAACAACAGGGCCGATTTGACGCTGTCACAGACAGCCGCAGGAAATCCTTTGGCATTTGCGGCGGTAGCAACATCGGCGGCGGGCTTGGCATATTGGTCTGCGTTCACGGGAACGGCGAGAACTTCCTGAGCAAGGCCATTGAAGGGCTCAAGAAATCCACCCGTATCTTTGGATGCAAGGAAGCCACAGACGACGACGAGCGGCCTTGGCTTTCTTTCCTCGAATTCCGCCATCGCTTGCGCAATTGCGCGCCCGGCATCTGCATTGTGTCCCCCGTCAAGCCAGATCTCTGCGCCCGCCGGGGCAAGCGAAGTCACGCGGCCAGCATTGAGATTTTGCAAGCGGGCTGGCCATTCGGTCCGCACCATTCCCTCCTCGAACGACATGGACGAGAGAGCTGGCTCAACCGTCCGCAGCGTCGCGATCGCGGCCGCGGCATTTTGGTGCTGATGGTGGCCGATGAGTCGCGGCAGCGGCAGATCGAGCAGACCACGCTTATCCTCGTATACGAGGCGGCCATGTTCTTCCCGGCAGTCATAATCCCGTGCCGCGAGATGAAAAGGCGCACCGACCCGGTTCGCCTGGCGCTCCAATACCGCTATGACCTGATCTTGCTGGACGCTAAAGATCGCGGGAGAGCCTGATTTTAAGATACCGGTCTTTGCATAAGCGATCTTATCGATGGTAGGGCCGAGAAATTCCGGGTGATCGATCGAGACTGGTGTGATAACCGTAGCCTGAGGCCTGGCAACGACATTGGTGGCATCGAACCTTCCGCCAAGGCCGGTCTCCAAAAGCACATAATCGGCCGGATGTTCGTTGAACAGCTTGAATGCCGCCGCGGTGGTCACTTCAAAGAAGGTGATCGGCTGCCCGCAATTGGCTACTTCGCAGTCCTTCAAGGCGGCAAACAAAACATCGTCCTCGACAAGACGGCCGCCGCCCTTCGCCCCAAGCCGGATGCGTTCGTGAAACCGCACGAGATCCGGTGAGGTTTACACATGAACGCGCTTTCCCGCTGCTTCCAAAATACCAGGAATGAAAGCGATGGTCGAACGCTTGCCCTTCGTTCCCGCTACC
>CAYWHF010000003.1:0-23178 GCA_964457695.1 uncultured Methylocapsa sp. | reverse complement strand
GGCGGGAGGCCCCATCGCGCTTTATCGATCGCCTGGGGGTTGCCACGCGACGCGGCCAATTGACCGGACACATCTCCGGCGGCTGGAAGCAGCGGCTTGCGCTTGCCGCCTGCGTCTTGCACAAGCCGAGGCTGTTGCTCTTGGACGAACCAACGGCCGGAGTTGACGCCAAGGCACGCCGGGAATTCTGGGATCTGATCCATGACATGGCTGGCGAAGGGCTGACCGTCCTCGTTTCTACCCACTACATGGACGAGGCAGAGCGATGCAAGCGCATCGTCTATCTCGCAGACGGGCGCATCGTCGTGCAGGGGGCTGCGTCCGAGGTCTCCGCTCATTCCGAAATTGTTGTCTTCGAGGCACGAGGCGAAGATTTGGACGCCGTGGCGCGGCGGCTACGGCACGTCCCTGCCATTGAGGCGGCTGCCGTATTCGGACAAGCGCTGCGTGTCGCCGGGACGGACCGCGCCGGTCTCGAAACGACTCTGCGGTCCACCAATGGCGGCGGCCTCTCCTGGGAGGAAGTCGAGCCGCGCCTCGAAGACGTATTCATTCACATGCTGAGCGTGAAGGGCCAGGACTCATGAGAGCTTTCTCCTTTAGGCGCTTTGCCGCGCTCCTGCGCAAGGAGTGGCTGCAAATATTGCGCGATCCGATCACATTGCGCTTCATCATAGCGCTGCCGATCATGCAGCTCTTCTTGTTCGGCTACGCGATCAACGCCAACCCCAAGAATCTCCCGACAGGCCTCCTCTCCGTTGAGCATTCGAAATATGAGCGCACCATCGCCGCCGCGCTTCGCAACACCGGCTACTACGATATTGCGATTCTTTCTTCGGAGACCGAAGCCGAGCGCGCGTTGGCGCGTGGCGATCTTCTTTTCGTTATCAATATTCCTCCGAACTTCGACCGCTCGGTTGACCGGGGCGAGATGCCTTCGATCCTTGTTGACGCCGACGCCTCAGATCCTACCGCCATAGGTAACGCGGCGGCCGCGCTCCCTGCGCTTGCCGTGGCCCTCAACCGGGACCTGCCGCCGGTTCGCCAGACAGAAAACCCGCCGCCGCCTTTCCAGTTTGTGGTTCACGCCCGCTACAATCCGGAGCAGCTCACGGTGCTCAACATTGTGCCGGGGTTGATTTGCGTTGTTTTAATGATGTCGACGCTCTTCGTGACCGCGCTCTCGATCACGCGAGAGCGCGAGCAAGGGACAATGGAGAATTTGCTCGCCATGCCTGTGCGGCCGATTGAAGTGATGCTCGCCAAGATCGTGCCCTATGTATTTGTCGGCTACATCCAGGTGGCGCTCATACTTATTGCCTCCGCCATTTTTTTTCAGTTGCCGGTGCGGGGCTCGATGCTGCTCCTGCTTTTCGCTCTTGGGCTTTTCATCGCCAGCAATCTCGCGCTCGGGATCACCTTTTCGACGCTTGCGGCAAATCAGATGCAGGCGATCCAATTCGCCCAATTCACTCTCCTGCCGTCCATATTCTTATCTGGTTTCATGTTTCCATTCAAAGGCATGCCGGTCTGGGCGCAATGGGCTGGCGAAGTCTTTCCCGCGACTCACACGATGCGGATCATGCGCGGCCTGTTGCTCAAAGGAAACCACCTGGCGGACATTCTGCCGGAACTTTGGCCGATCGCGTTATTCACGCTCGCGGTTGTCATAATTGCGATCAGATTTTATCGCGAGACGCTCGACTAAATCGTCGTCCGAGGGCGGGAAGTGCTCAATGCGACTCCCTGCCAAACGGTAGTGTGGCTTGTGCCGGTTGTCAGTGCCAGCAGCGCCCACGCGCGCGAGGGCTCGCTCAATCCCCCGCCCGGTGATATATTTGGCGGCGAGGACAGCCAAAGGAGGAAAAAATGATAAAAAGACAATACCATTCCCTCGATTATCGGCACACTACGCCGTTACAACGTGCAGCCTGCGCGCTGTTTTTCGTCGCCGCGATGGCCATCGTGCCGCTGCGGTCATGGGCCGATTCCGATGACCCTCGGCGCTTCATTCCGGATACCCTCGTCTCCTCGACGATCCCGGCAAGCGGCGACCTCAATCCCTATGGCGTCGCCTTTGTGCCCCCAGGATTTCCGCCGAAAGGAGCCTTGAAGCCAGGCGACATCTTGGTTTCAAACTTCAACAATTTCAATAATCTCCAAGGAACCGGGACGACGATCATCAAGCTGACGCCGTCTAGCGGTTTGGCGGCGCCAGACAATCAGGCGACGGTCTTTTTCCAAGGGAGTGCGCCGGGCCTGACCTTGGCTCTTGGCGTGCTGAAGAGGGGTATTGTCGTTGTCGGCAGCGTTTCGACCACCGACGGCAAATTTGATACAATCAAGGGAGGTCCGCTCACATTCATTGACAAGAACGGAAAGTTTATCACCCAGTTAGATTCTTCCTCTATCAGCGGGCTCAACGGTCCCTGGGGGCTGGCGGTTAGCGACGATTTGAGTTCCGCCAAGCTATTCGTGTCGAATGTGCTGAAAGGCACTGTGATCAGGATTGATCTGTCACTGCCAGGCGGTACGACCATTAAGGTGACTGGGGTTACTCAGGTCGCCGATGGGTACCTGCATGCGGAGAATGATGCCGCGCTCGTGGTGGGGCCTACCGGCCTTTTCTACGACAAGGCCGCGGATGTTCTCTATGTCGCGTCAACGGCCGACAATAAGATTTACAAAAAGGCGCACGCCGGCACCACTACTGGATCCTCGGGAAAGGGCACGATCGTTTTCACTGATTCTCACCTGCGCGGCCCCTTGGCGCTGGCACTCGCGCCAAACGGACACCTGCTAACCAGCAATGGTGATGCCCTCAAAGAAAGCGCCGATCCCGCCCAGCCGAGCGAAATCGTGGAATTCACGAAGACCGGCAAATTCGTCGGTCAATTCAACGTCCACCAGAACGAGGGCGGAGCGTTTGGCGTCGCAACCTCGAGATCGGAGACTGTGATTGCAGGCCAGGAGGTAGATATCGATCGTTTGGCTGTTGTAAACGATAACGCCAATGATGTCGCGGTTACGACGTTTATTTTCCCATAGAAGTCTGGAACCGGCCTGAAGGTGATGGGATAGCGCGTTCGCCTCGGTCGCTAAACAAGGCGCGAGGGGGCCGCCGGGATCAATGCAATAATGACCGCACCGGAGCGTCCGCCTTTGCTTACCACGGCACTCCGGTGCGGAAGTTTGTGCGGACCAATCCCGACCGCCTGCTCAAGGGCCGGTTGCAAACACTATCGCGCAATTCTGGCGCCGTAATAGAGCAGGGCGGCGAAGCCTAGGGCGATCAGAATCGCCATGAAGATAACCATGGTGTTCGGTTTCAATTTTTTCCCTCATGTCGTTAGTGAGACAAACGGTTATTTGTGGTAGGAGCGGCGAGCAATAGCAATTTTGCGGGCATTGCGGCCCTCCCGTGCCGGTAAAGCATTGTCATTCTTTCTACCATTCGGCTACTTGGTCAAATAGCGCGTGATATTCATTGTTTTGCGTCAGACGATAGCGAATGATCCTCGCCGAACGTTGGTCATTGTTCGCCGTGCTCAGGCTACGCGCGACAACGCACACAGAATTGATCGCCCGCTGGGCAACCAAAGGCCGTCCCAGCATGTAACCATACCGGCACCGGCAACGAATAGGGGTTGGAATAGGGGTTGGCGGCCCCTTGTCGGGCGCGCATCTGTCGCTCACAGGAGGATCGCAGAGAATCAATGAAAACCCTTTGGTTCCAATTCAATCGAAGCGGGGCTTGTGCTTGTTATGCGCTTGAATTGGCCAGCATTTGCCTCGGGCTGGTTTGCGTTTGCGTTGCTGCGAGCCCGGCAGCGGCCGAAACTTCAACCCGCATTCGCCCGCCGCCGACAGATGTACCGAATTCCGCGGAAGGCGGAACCGAAAAGGCCGTCTTTGCGGGCGGCTGCTTTTGGGGTGTGCAGGCCGTGTTCCAGCACACCAAGGGCGTAACAAGCGCGGTATCAGGATATGCGGGCGGCACCGTGTCCGACCCGAGCTACCGGCAGGTGAGCTCGGGACGCACGGGACATGCCGAATCGGTCGAAGTTACCTTCGATCCACACCTCATCTCCTATGGCCAATTGCTGCAAATCTTTTTTTCCGTGGCGCATGATCCGACAGAGCTCGATCGGCAGGGTCCGGACGAGGGCGCGCAATACAGGTCAGAGATTTTTCTAACGAGCCAAGCGCAACAAAATGCTGCCAAGGCCTATATCGCGGAACTCGAAAAGGCCCACGCCTTCTCGGCCCCGATCGTAACCAGGGTCGAGCCGCTGCAGGCTTTCTATCCCGCCGAGGCTTATCATCAGGATTACGCGACGCGTCACCCGGATAGCCCCTATATCGTTGTCAACGACTCGCCGAAAATCGAAAATTTGCAAAGGCTTTACCCGGAACTCTATCGCGAGCGGCCCGTGCTCGTTGGCGATAACGGCCGATAAGGAGACGTTTTGACAATCATGCGGCGCGAACTTTTGGCGATGTTAGCAACGGCAGCGGCCGGCGGGATTGTGCTACCCGCCTGGCTCCTTGCAGAGGCGGACGAATTGGAAGTGACGAAAACCGATGCCGAATGGCGGAGCATTCTCACGCCCGCCCAGTACGATGTGCTCCGGCAAGAGGCGACTGAGCCCCCAGGCAGCAGTCCTTTGCTCGACGAGCATCGCGAAGGGGTTTTTGTTTGCACCGGTTGCGATTTGCCGCTCTTCACGTCTGAGACCAAATATGACAGCGGAACAGGCTGGCCAAGTTTCTGGAAGCCCATCGAGGGGGCCGTCGGCACGAGAATCGACAAAAAATTGTGGATGGAGCGGACCGAAGTGCATTGCCGCCGGTGCGGCGGACACCTTGGCCATGTCTTTAAAGACGGCCCGCCCCCGACCGGGCTGCGCTACTGTATGAATGGCCTTGCCCTTAAATTTGTCCCGAAATCAGGATAATGGTTGGCCCATAGCGGCCAGATCGCCTCGACCCGTGTGAAATTCTGAGAAGCTTTGACCGCAACCGGCGCCCCGTGGCGCCGCTCCGGCACGCCGGGGAATAAGGCGCCAATAGGGCGCGGATTTGAAGAGGAGTAAAATAGCATGAAGAAAACATATGCCTTCGCCTGGCTTGCCGCCCTGGTCTTAATCGCCGCCGGATCGCTTTTCCCCGTTGCAGCTTTCGCGGAAGATAAAGCGAAGCCAAAAGGCACGACCCAGGAACAGATGAAGCCGAAGGATACGGATTCCGATTCCATGAAATCCGGCGACATGAAGTCAGACGATTCCGAGTCCGACCAAATGGGCGGAGACGACATGGGCTCGCAAGACTAAATTTGCGCCAGCGCCGTCCGCTCCGGGACTCGCGCCGGAGCGGACGAACTAAGGGGGTAACGCGTGAGCGGCCCATGAGCGGAACTCCCGAAAAAGACGTTGCGCCGCCGCGTCCCTTGCTCATTACCCGGCACAGTCTGATCACAAGATTGACCCATTGGATCAACTTGCTGTGCGTAATTGTGCTTTTGATGAGCGGGCTGCAGATTTTCAATGCCCATCCGGCCCTTTATTGGGGCCAGGCCGGCGCGGACACCAGCCAGGCGCTCTTTGAGATCGGGGCGCATGGTCCAAGGCACCACCCCGCAGGATTTACCAGGATCGGCGCGTCAACTTTCGACACGACAGGGATTTTTGGGGTGTCCCGCAATGCCGGTGGTCATGAAGTGGCGCGCGGAGTTCCGCGATGGGCGACTCTGCCGGGCTGGCGCGATCTTGCTTTGGGGCGAAGATGGCATTTCTTTTTCGCATGGCTCTTCGCTGCTAACCTTTTGCTTTATCTTCTCGCCGCTATTGCCAGCGGGCATCTCCAGCGCGACCTTCTCCCCGCGCGAAATCAACTGCGCCCCCGCGCGCTCTTGCGCGATATCGCCGACCATCTGCAGTTGAAATTTCCGCACGGAAAAGCCGCGCGCCATTACAATCCGCTGCAAAAGCTGAGTTATCTCACCGTCGTCTTTGTGCTGTTGCCAGCGATGGTTTTTACGGGGCTCGCCATGTCTCCGGGCATGGATGCAATCCTCCCGTGGCTCATCGATATTTTTGGGGGGCGGCAATCGGCGCGCACGATCCATTTCATCGCGGCTGGCCTGATCGTACTCTTCGTTTTGGTGCATGTAATGATGGTGGTTTTCGCCGGGCCAATTAACGAATTGCGTTCAATGATCACCGGCAAATTCGAAATTTCTCCGGGTGGCGATCATGCGTAAGTTTCATCTTCAGAGGCGCCGTTTTCTGGCTCTCGGAGTAGCCGGTGCCGGCAGCCTGCTCCTTGGCAGCTGCGACCGGCTTTCCTCGGCGCCCAATTTCCAAGAATTTTTGTCCTCGGCCGAATGGTTGACCTATCGTGCCCAGCGCTTGCTCGGTGGCGGCCACGCGCTCGCGCGCGAATTCGGGCAAACGGATATTTCGCCGGTCTTCAAGGTCAATGGCACGCGAATGCCTGACAGCGAAGAATATGCAGCTTTGCGCAAAAACAATTTTGCCGTTTGGCGACTGCGTGTGGATGGGCTCGTTGCCAATCCGCTCGACCTGTCGCGTGCGGATTTGCGGGCGCTGCCGCAACGCACTCAAATCACGCGTCATGATTGCGTTGAGGGGTGGAGCGCGATTGGCAAATGGCAGGGTGTGCCTCTGGCTCTTGTGCTCGCGCGAGTCGAGCTTCTACCGACCGCTCGATTCCTGGTCTTCCATTGCGCCGACACGCTCGAGCAAACGCTCGACGGCACCGGACAATATTATGAAAGCGTCGATTTGATCGATGCTTTCCATCCGCAGACCATTTTGGCCCATAGCCTAAACGACGCGCCGCTTTCGATCGGCCATGGCGCGCCGTTGCGGCTGCGTGTCGAACGCCAGCTCGGCTACAAGCAGGCAAAATATCTGATGCGTATCGAGGTCACGGACCGCCTCGACGGTTTCGGGCGCGGCAGGGGCGGATTTTGGGAAGATCGCGGCTATGAGTGGTATGCGGGGATTTAGGCAAGCACCATTGCGAATTCCATCAAAGCAATGCCCCAGAAACGCAACGAGCCCCGGTGCGCTCAGGCACGTACGGGGCTCTAGCTTCGGGTTGCGAAGCGATCTGGGAGAATTACAGGCTCCAAGCTGCGGGAGAATTCCCGTTTGGCCTTCGCGGGCGCTCTCGCGAGAAAACATCACATTGTCGGAAGGGGCACATTGACCCGTCAATTCAGACCCAGTGCCGCCCTGACCCCGCAAGCCGGGGTCGATCAAACTGTCCCGGTGGAGTCATCTCCATAGTGGTTAATCCGATGGGTTGCTGTAAAAGGCACCTTTTCTTCCGAACGGCTCTTGTGAGCAACGGCGGAAGCAACCCGATGATCCGCCTCTTCCGAGCCAATGTCAAATTCTTTTTCGCTCTGGTATTGGGCCGCGCCTAAGAGATTTCTGGATAAATAGTTACGAAGTGACTGGCGTAAGCATGGGGTTAATCTTAAAGCGTAGAGCCAAGGCCAGCCGGCCGCGGCCCGCCATGGGCGAAGTCAAGAAGCTCGATTGTGTGCAGCACCGGGATCGAAGTTCCGCTCGCGAGCTGAGCGATGCAGCCGATATTGCCGGCGGCGATGATTCCCGGCGATGTGCGCATGATGTTCTCGAGTTTCCGATCGCGCAGACGCAGGGCAATCTCCGGCTCCAAAATGTTGTAGGTGCCGGCCGAGCCGCAGCACAGATGGCCTTCGGGAATGTCGCGGACCTCAAAACCCGCCTGCCGCAAAAGTTCTTTTGGAGCGGCATCGATCTTTTGGCCGTGTTGCAGCGAACAAGCGGCGTGATAGGCGACGATCTTGTGCTGCGGTTCGACCAGCACAGGCAATTCGCGCGCGTCCAAGAATTCCGTCACGTCCTTGGCGAGAGCGGAAATCCGCGCGGCCTTTTCCGCATAGGATTTGTTATTGCGCAACAGGAAACCGTAGTCCTTGATCATCGTGCCGCAGCCGGACGCCGTGACGACAATCGCATCGAGCCCTTTGCGCTCGATTTCGGCGCTCCAAACGTCGATGTTTGTGCGTGCCTGGGCAAGTGCGGCTTTTTCCTTCCCGAGATGATGGAGTAAGGCGCCGCAACAGCCTTCGCCTTGGGGCAAAACGGTCTCAATCCCGAGCCGGGACAAAAAGCGGATCGCAGCATCGTTGATGCCAGGCCGGAGCACCTGCTGAACGCAGCCGCGAAGGAGCGCCACGCGGGTCTTTGCCGCCCGCGCGGGCAGGACCTCTTCGGAGCGCCGAGGGGCTGGCGCCGTTCGGCTAGATATTGGCGCTAGCCGCATCATCGCGGCAAGCCGCCGCCCGGTCCGTCCCAAACGCGGATAAAGAGCCTGAAAGGGTTTCGCTAAGGGCGCTGCGGCAAGCGCAAGGCGGAAGAGATTTCGATGCGGTAGAACGAAGCCCAAAAATGCCCGCAGCAGCCGGTCCGCGAGCGGCCTTTTGTAGGTCGCCTCAATGTAGCTTCGCGCGTGATCGACTAGATGCATGTAATTCACGCCCGAAGGGCAGGCCGACATGCAGGCAAGGCAGGAAAGGCAGCGGTCGATATGTTTGACCACCGTCTCATCGGCGGGCTTATTTTTTTCGAGCATGTCCTTGATGAGATAGATGCGCCCGCGCGGGCTGTCGAGCTCGTCGCCGAGCAACACGAAGGTTGGGCAGGTGGCGGTGCAGAAGCCGCAATGCACGCAGGTGCGAAGGATTTTTTCGGCTTCTGCCGTTGCCGGATTTTTGAGCTGCGCGAGGGAAAAATTCGTCTGCATTCTAAAATTCCGCAAACATGCGCCGGGGCTCCAAAATGGCGTGAGGATCGAAAGCCTCCTTTAGCCGCTGCGATACTGCGGTAAGTTCTTCGGACTGCGGCTCGAAGACCGGGATATTGGCGCGCAGCTCATCTGGCGCGCGAACAAGGGTAGCATGGCCGCGCCCATTTTGTGCGACGGTTTCGCGAATGAGCCCCGCCGCGCCATCATGGCATGGATCCAGGCCAAGCCAAACCAGCCCGCCCGACCAATCGAACAAAGCCTCGGCATGATGCGCGCGGCCGACCGCCTCCGCGATCCTTGGCCCTGCCGCCGGAGCAACGGAAATTCTCCAGATGATTTTTTGGCGTGGCTCGGCAAGCGGCGCAACGTCGCGGATGGCGCGCCAAAGTTTTTCCGACGCAGGAGCATCGAGCCTTTCCAATGGCGCGGAATTTTTTAGCATCGTTTCAAGGAGAGTGATGCGCCCTTCGATCGAAGGCGCAAAGCCTTCTAAGCGCAAGGCCGTGATCGCGTCTTGAAAACCTTGTGATGCTGCGGCGAAGGGCGGCAGATGCGCGGCGCCGGATACATCGGCCGGCGCGCCCATTGCGGCGCAAAGGATTTTTATTGCAGTGCGGGGGTTGAGGCCGAGTAGTATCAGCGTTGCCGACGTCTCGCCGCATGGCAGCACTTTGAGGGTGATTTCGGTTGTGACGCTAAGCGTTCCGAAAGACCCGGCAAGGCCGCGCGAGAGATCGTAGCCGGTGACATTTTTGACGACCCGGCCGCCTGCCTTAAAAGTTTCGCCGCGCCCGGAGACTGCCTTGACGCCGAGCACAAAATCTCGCGCGGCTCCGGCCTTAATCCGCCGCGGGCCGGAAACATTGGCCATGAGGCAGCCGCCGATCGTACCATGCCCCGTGCCATAAAGCCCCGCAAAAGACATTGGTTCGAAGGCAAGCTCCTGGCCGCTTTCTTCCAACACCGATTCGATCGTCTCTATGGGCGTTCCTGCAAGCGCGGAGATGACAAGCTCCTCGGGTTCGTAAAAACTGATGCCCTTGAGGCGCGAAAGATCGAGAAGGCCAAGGTTTTTCGCGGGCCGGCCGAGCGCCGACTTTGTGCCAAGGCCTTTGATTGAAAGCGGCATACGCCTAGCCGCAGCGTCCGTGACCACTTCCGCTACCTCGGTTTGGTCGGCCGGCTTGAAATGCGACATCTTTGATTAAACCTTCGAACCAAAGTCTCTATAGCTGTTTTGAAGCGGCTGGGCGAAGGCTTTTGGTAGCGTCCGGCTCGGGCCATGCGGGCGAGTCGCGAGTCCTGCAATGAAGATTGCCAACATAACATTTGCGTACACCACGGATACGGATAAAGGCACGGCGGATGGGCCAGAGGCGCTGCTACGGGCAGGGCTTAAGGCCTGGCTACGTGAAAAAGGCCATGACGTGGCCGGTCCTTTTCGTGTTCAGTTGACGCAAGCGGAGGAGGCGGTCTATGGCGCCTGGAACAAGATCGGCTTTGCCAATGCGCAGCTGGCAAAGCTCGTTTCGGATGCCGCGCGGACTGGGGTTTTTCCGCTGATCTTGGAGAGCAATTGCTACGCGGCAATCGGTGTTTTGGCAGGGCTGCAGATGTCTGCTGGCAAAGCGCCGCCGCTCATCGGCATGATCTGGATCGACGCGCATGGCGATTGCAACACGCCGGAAACGACGCTGAGCGGCCTGCTGAGCGGCATGCCCGTTGCCATCGCGTGCGGTTTATGCCTTAGCCGGTGGCGTAGCCAATCGGGTCTCGTTTCGCCAATAGATCCGCGCGATATCGTCATGGTTTGCGTGCGCGCGAACGATCCTCTTGAGCAGGAGCTGATCGATCAACTTGGAATCGAAGGGGTGCCCGTGGCAGACATAAAGGGCAATTGCACTAAGCTACGCGCCGCGATGGAACGCTTGAGCCGCATTGTTGATGCGATCTATGTCCATTTCGATGTCGACGCTCTTGACGCGTCGGAGGTTGCGTCCATGTGGCTCACGGCACCTAACGGCCCAACGAGACAAGAATTGGCGGCGGCAATGAAAATCGTCCTGGCCTATCCCAAAATCGTTGCCTTCGGTATCGCCGACATTAATCCGGAGCGGGATGTTGACGGACAGATAGTTCAAGCGGCGATGGCTGTCATTAAGGAAGGTATTGCGGGCATTGGCGGCTGATTTTGCGCTGTAGGCTTTCTGGCACAACATGATTTCGGTCACGCCGTGCATGTGTGGTGCGGAGCCCGCACCCGGGCGGCCCTTCCTCGGTTAACAGAATGAGCTTAGATAACTTGCGGCCATCGAGCGGTTTACGGAAAATGACGCGATCCGTGAAAGCGACGAGATGATTCATGCGGCGTGAGGACGGCCGCTGGCTTTGCCAGTGTCAGTCGCCGTTATCTTGTTCAATGAATTGGCCTGGCGGCTCAATTGCCGGCCATGTTCCGCCATGCCCATATTCTTTCCCAGAAGTGATCGAAAGCACCTCGGCGAGCCGGTTTCTGGCGCGATTGACCCTACTCTTCATAGTGCCGATGGCGCAGCCGCAAATACTTGCTGCTTCTTCATAGGATAGCCCCGACGCCCCGATCAAAATCAAAGCTTCGCGCTGATCGTCCGGCAACTCTTGCAGCGCTGCCCGGAAGTCGAGCATATCCATATGGCCGCTTTGCGCTGGCGCCGTGGAAAGTTTGGCGGCAAAGGCACCATCGGGGTCAGCAATTTCGCGCCGCCGTTTGCGATATTCCGAATAATAGATATTGCGCAAAATCGTAAAGAGCCAGGCACGGAGATTGGTGCCTTTGGCGAAGGAATCGATATTGGTCCATGCCTTCACCAAGGTCTCCTGGACGAGATCGTCGGCGTGATCGATATTGCCGCAAAGGGAAACCGCAAAGGCGCGCAAATTCGGGATGACCGCTAAAAGATCGGTAGTAATCTGCGAGCTTGATTGACCTTCCCGCGTTGGCTCGTCCAAAGGCAGACTCTCCGCCCTTTCCTTTTGTGCCACGCTCACATGCCGTCCTTCCTGAGCCTTGTGCCCGAGGTGCATTCAAGCTGCTGCAAAAGATCAAGGAAGCGCCCTGGTACGGGCTGCGCCAACACGTCATCATAGATGCTGCGCAAATGCATGCCAATCTGATCGGCAATGTCGGACTTTGATGCAGGCTTCCTGAGGCAGGGCCTGCCGCCTATAGGAGTTTTTGATTCTGGATACCCAGGTTTGCCTTCCACCCGGGGAGCCTCGAACACTTTCACTTTCGCCTTCTTGATCGATGGGTTTTTCGGCTTTACCGGTTTCGTCACGGAAGTCCTCTGACGCTTTTCTCAACTTTTCACCTGCAGGCGGTATTCCAGCACTACGAGGGAAAGGCATTTCACCAATTTGATCGATCTTTTCTCTTGCGCTTGGGCTTGCGACGCAAAAGGATTATAACTGGCAAAGATGAACGTTTGACAAGCGAGATGGTTCCGTATCCATAATCTCTTCCCTTCCATTGGGACTTCTGCCTTGCCGGATTGCCGGCGCATAATATCAATTTAGCCGCGGAAGATAAAGTGGTGGCCTCGATGCTGACATCCCAGGAAATTTCCTCGCAAATTCCTTATTTGCGCCGGTTTTCCCGCGCCCTGACGGGAACCCAGGCTGGCGGAGACGCATATGTTCTTGCCACTCTGGAGGCCATCATTGCCGATCCGGCCGAACTTGCAAAGTGCGCCGATCCCAAGACAGCGCTTTACCGCTTTTTCCTCAAGGTTTGGCGGACAGTTCCGGTCAACGAACATGTCGATCAGGTTGCCTTCTCAGGGGACGAGGCTGGCGCCCAGCGCAATCTCGAAGCGATTACCCTGCGTCCGCGTATCGCGTTCCTTCTCAGCGCGCTTGAGGGTTTTGATACGTCTCAGGTCGCGGAGGCACTGGATTGCACCGTGGACGACGCTGCGTCTCTTATCGACGCCGCGGGCAAGGAGATTGCCAATCAAATTCGCACCGACGTTTTGATCATCGAGGACGAACCATTCATTGCCCTAGATCTTCAGTCGCTTGTAGAGGAGCAGGGCCACCGGGTTGTCGATGTCGCGCGTACCCATCGCGAAGCGGTCGAGGCGGCTCAGCGTCAGAAGCCCGGCCTCATACTCGCGGATATTCAGCTTGCAGACGGTAGCTCGGGTCTTGAGGCAGTCAACCAGATTTTGGAATCCGTCTCCATGCCGGTGATTTTCGTTACTGCATATCCAGAACGATTCCTTACTGGAACGCCGCCAGAGCCCGCATTTCTTATAACCAAACCATTCAATATAGATAGTCTGAAGGCGGTCATCAGTCAGGCGCTCTTCTTTGATCGCAAGTCGCATCGGAAGGACGAGCCTGAAAAAAAAGAGAGCCTTGTTTGACCGGCTTTTGACCCGCTTTGGTGCGGTGTGCCATTTGGCCTCGCCGACGCCGACGATCCCCCCGAGAGAGGCACTGGTCGTCTTACGTCAATTCGTTTTAAATTCGACTCCGTTCAAAATCTGCGGGGCCAGTGAGGCGTTACAATTAACGTCCGGTCAAATGCAATTAAACGCCTGACATTCAACGCGCAGCGAGTCAAGCAGGTAACACAGCATTGGAATCTCCAGGCAATTGGCTGTCGCCTTACCGCTCTATTTTTAGCGGCACGGCCATGCGAAGCCTTAGACCCTCGGGCAGGAAATCGACCTTGACATCCGCCCGGATCTGCTGCGACAGTACGCGTTTCAGGAGCATCGATCCAAAACCGTCGCGCGAAGGTGGTGTCACGGGAGGGCCCGCGAATTCGCTCCATTCGCAAAGTAGCGCGCGCTCCCCATCCCGGTCGATCAAGTCCCAGCCGACCTCGATCCAGCCTTCGTCTTTGGCCAGCGCCCCATGCCTCACGGCGTTCGTCGTCAGTTCATGGACCGCCATGCCAAGCGGCACGGCGATCTGCGAGGGCAGCTCGACCAAGGGCCCAAAAAGACGAATCCTGAGGCCCTGGTCGTCCGTATAAGGGCCAAGCTCCTGGGTCAGCAATTGCTGGAACGAAACCGATTGGTGAAGCTGCTCTGTAATGACGGCATGCGTCTTGGCGAGCGAAGCAATCCGCCCGGAAAAGGATTCCTGAAACTCTTCGATACTCGCCGAGGTATTGGCTGTCGTGGTCAATAGGCCTTGCACCGTTGCCAATGTGTTTCGTACCCGATGGTGCAATTCGCGAATGAGGAGCGCTTGCCGCTGCTCGGTATTGACATGATCCGTGACGTCATTGCCCTCGATAAAAATCCCCGTGACCCCGCCATTGTCGCCCAAGATCGGCTGGGCGACGAAATCGATGAAATGCTCCTCCATCTCGCTGTCCGGGGAGTCCTGCAGAAAAACGCGCGTTTTGCGGCCAACATGGACTTCCCCGGTTTTAAATATATTCTCCAAAATGCGGGGATATTCTTGGCCTTCGCACTCGGGCAGCCCCTCCCGCAGCCTCTTGCCGATGAGATCGCGCCCGCCGGCAAGCATGGAAAATGCGATATTGACCAATTCGAATACGAGCTCAGGCCCGCGTAAGATACACATAAAACTAGGGGCCTGCATGACGAGCCGCCGAAGGTGCTGGACGGTCGCTAACAGAGTCTGGTTGAGAACCAGCAAATTTCCGGCCTGCGGGCAAAATTCTCCGGCGCGTGCCGCCGTTGGCAGGCCCTCATAACCCTTCGATGCCGCAAGCGCGGAAATTTCCTGAGCATTCTTGATGAGATAGGCAACATGACCTTGCTTGTCGCGAACCGGAATATGGGTGCAGCTCCATAGATGCTCTTCGGCGCGGCCATCCTTGGCACAAGTGAAGGAAACCAACGGGACCACATCGGTAACCCCTTGGTCCCGGGCACGTTCGAGCGATTGTTGCAAGATACCGCGGCTTTCTTGCGCCGCGGGAAAAGCGGCAAAGATATTGTTCCCAACGATTGCCTCGCGGGACATTTTTGTCGAGTCGAGAAAAGCCTGGTTCAAGGCAACGATCGTGAGGTCCCGGTCCATCACCAGAAGCGGCGTTGGCAGACAATTGAAAACGGCCTCAAAATCGGGCTTTAGCGGCGTCACAATAAAACTCCGCGGACGGCGCACGCCCGTTCCATGTTTTTCATAAGGTACGGTGTGATTCGGCCCGAAATCGCGGAGTGTAGCGCATTATGCTACCCTCTGGCTGATGCGGACCAAAAAAGGGTGAACAAAAACGCTCGCATGGGCAAGCGCACGCCCCGGCGGAGCGCGAGAATCTCAAGTCTTGCATTGCAGCTCCGGGCAAGAACTCCGCCTCACTAAACGAATAAGGTGTAACAATGGTTGCATAGAAATGCCGCTTGCCAAGGCGGTTTTTTTCCGCTTCCTAACCCATGAGGAAGGCCGGAACTGATCCGAAAGCCGGGGAAGTCTCACCGGCCTGGCAAAAGAAATGTCGCGACAATGGCTGAGGCTAAACGCCCGCTCCAGGCCGGAGATCATGTTTTCCTGGTGGACGGTTCCTCGTTCGTGTTTCGCGCCTATTACCAATCGATCCGGCAGGACGCCAAATATAACTACCGGTCCGATAGGCTTCCGACCGGAGCAGTAAGACTATTTTCGACCAAGCTTTTTCAGTTTCTGCGCGAGGGCGCGGCAAAGATCAAACCGACCCATCTCGCGATCATCTTCGACAAATCGGAAAATTCCTTCCGCAAAGAGCTCTACCCGGCCTATAAGGCCAACCGCTCCGAACCGCCGGAGGATTTGATCCCGCAGTTTCCGCTGATGCGTGCGGCTGTCCGGGCGTTCGGACTTACGCCCATCGAGCAGGACCGGTTTGAGGCAGACGATCTGATCGCGACCTACGCCTTCGAGGCTCGCCGGCGGGGGGCCGATGTTCTCATCGTTTCGGCCGACAAGGATTTGATTCAGCTCGTGGGGCCCGGCGTTGCAATGTACGATCCGGCCTCGGGGGAGGCTGGCAGCAAGGGCGCGCGCGAGGAACGCAAGATCGGTTTGGAAGAAGTGCGCGAATATTTCGGCGTGCCTTCCGAAAAGGTCGTCGAAGTTCAAGCGCTCGCTGGCGATTCGACCGATAACGTTCCTGGTGCGCGCGGCATAGGTCTCAAGACGGCGGCGCAGCTGATCAATGAATTTGGCGATCTTGAATCATTGCTTACGCGGGCAAATGAAATCAAACAGCCAAAGCGCCGCGAAATTCTCACCGAGCCCGAGAGCGTGGCGCTCATTCGCATATCGAAAGAGCTCGTCTCGCTTGTCCGCGATGTTCCGCTGGAAGTACCGGTCGATGATCTCGCTCTTCATGCGCCGGACGGCAAGACACTCGTCGCCTTTCTCAAAGCGATGGAGTTTGCGACCATTACCAAGCGCGCCGCGGAAGCTTATGGCGTCGACGCGGCTTTGATTGAGCCCGATCCTGAATTTGCAGGCGCCGCTGCCTGGCGTGGACGTGATGGCGCAGGTCCAGCCGACGCGAGCGAAATGGACGCACCTGCGCCCGCAGACATAAACCGCGCAGCGCCGTCCAAAAGAAACGCGCGTTACGGCGAGCAGCGTCTCATTAAAGCCGCTGCGACCGGACCAAGCCATCTGGCGCAAGCGCGCGGTGATGAAGCGCGCACACAAAAACTCGACACGAAGAGCTATGAGACCATTTCGCGGATTGAGCAGCTTGATTCCTATGTCGCTGCGGCCTCCGAAGCAGGCGCGATTGCCATCGATACGGAGACCTCCTCGCTGGAAACAATGCAGGCCGAGCTCATTGGCATTTCCTTATGCGTTATGCCCGGACGCGCCGGCTATATCCCGCTGCGCCACCGTGCTGCGGGCGATGGCGAGCTCTTCTCGCATAATGATCTTTTGCCTGGCCAGCTTCCCGAATCCGAGGTTATCGCGCGGCTAACACCTTTGCTCGAAGACACAAGTGTTCTGAAAATCGCGCAAAATATGAAATTCGATTGGCTGATCTTTAAGCTGCGCGGCATCACGGTGTGTCCGGTCGAAGACACCATGCTCTTGTCCTATGTGCTCGATGCTGGCCGGACGGACCATGGAATGGACGTTCTAAGCGAAACTTATCTTGGCCATAAGCCGATCAAATTTTCCGAAGTGGCGGGCTCGGGGCGCAGCTTCATCGGATTTTCCCGCGTCGCGATTGACCGGGCCACCGAATATTCGGCCTCGGACGCCGATGTTACCCTGCGGCTCTGGCGGGTTTTGAAACCGCGCCTTTCAGCCGAGAGCATGACCAATGCTTATGAGACATTGGAACGTCCGATGATCGAAGTCTTGGCGCGGATGGAGGCGCGCGGGATCATGATCGACCGCGCCATCCTTGCAAAACTTTCGGGCGAATTCGCGCAAGACATGGGCCGACTTGAGGGCGCGATTTACGAGCTTGCCGGTGAAAGATTCAATCTCGGCTCGCCAAAGCAGCTCGGCGATATTCTCTTTGGCAAGATGGGCCTGCCCGGGGCCAAGAAAACCGCGACAGGCGCTTGGTCGACGGCCGCGGGCGTGCTCGACGATCTTGCCGAGCAGGGAAACGAGCTTGCCGCAAGAATTCTAGATTGGCGGCAGCTGTCAAAACTCAAATCGACCTATACGGATGCCCTGCCCTCCTTCATCAACCCGAAGACCGGCCGGGTCCACACCTCTTACGCGCTTGCCGCGACGACAACAGGCAGGCTTTCCTCCTCCGACCCAAATCTGCAAAATATTCCGGTGCGCAACGAGGCAGGCCGAAAGATCCGCCGCGCTTTTGTTGCGCAAGGCGGCCATAAACTCCTTTCGGCGGATTATTCGCAGATCGAATTGCGGCTCCTTGCGCATATTGCCGATATTCCGCAGCTGAAAGCCGCCTTTGCCGAGGGCCAGGATATTCATGCGCTGACCGCCTCAGAGATGTTTGGCGTGCCAATCGCCAATATGCCGGCGGAGGTGCGCCGCCGCGCAAAAGCGATCAACTTTGGAATCATCTATGGCATTTCGGCGTTTGGCCTCGCCAATCAGCTCGGTATTCCGCGCGAGGAGGCGGGCGCCTACATCAAACGCTATTTTGAGCGTTTTCCTGGCATTCGCGCTTACATGGAGCAAACCAAGAAGCGTGTGAAAGAGGATGGCTATGTGACGACGATTTTTGGCCGCAAGTGCCATTATCCGCGGGCGACCGCGTCAAACCCGTCGGAGCGCGCCTTTAACGAGCGCGCGGCGATCAATGCGCCGATCCAGGGCTCGGCTGCCGATATTATCCGCCGCGCCATGGTGCGGATGGACGCTGCGCTCGCGAAAGCCAAACTTTCCGCGCAGATGCTCTTGCAAGTCCACGACGAGCTTGTGTTCGAGGTGCCGAATAGCGAGGTCGACGCAACGATCGAAGTCGTTTGCAAAGTCATGGCCGATGCGCCCCTTCCCTTTTTGCAGCTCGCGGTGCCTTTGCAGGTCGAAGCAAAAGCCGCGCAGAACTGGGGTGAAGCGCATTGAGGGCTCCTGCGTTGGCCCAGATTTCCGGCGGTTCGCCCGATCGTTGACAAAGCCGTTGAGGTCAGCAAATTCGGCTCAATGGCTTCCAGCCGACTTTTGTGGAGCCGGGATTTGCGCGGCCAGCGCTGTTAAGTCGGGACCGCAATGGTTGAAAGCACCACGAACGAGCCGGCGGCGGATTTTACGGCTGCTGTTGATGAAGTGTTGCGCTTTTACAACCGGCTTGACGACGTGGCGGCGTCCCTCCCGACGGTCTCGATTATGCCATTCTTCAAATATTCTTGGGTTTCATTCAAATTTACATTCTTCCTGATTGTCGATATTTTTCTTTTCATCCCAGTGAACGCCGTCGTCTTAATTCGCAACCTAATTCCTGGCCGATGGGCTATCTGGAGCTTTTCATACTCGTATTTTAAAGCTGCCGCGCGCTGGGTATGGAATGGCGAGTGCTGGGTTTCTCTGATTGTCATCCGCCCATTGACAGCCTATTTGTTGCATTGGCATTTTTATAGTCGGCTGCAGAAAATCCGTCGGAATCTGACCAAGTTAACGGGCTTTTCCGAGGATGTGGCCAAAGCTGCCTTCGCTAAGGTCGATTGCGCGATAAACTTCTGGCGGCCAGCGGGTGCCGGAGTATTCACTTTAACATGGCTGCTTCCGGCCCTGGCACCTGCGGCGGCTCTGTGGAAAGAGGTTGCACCTCCGAGCCTGTCGCTGTCGCTATCGGCAATCTAAGCTTCAATTTTGTCGGCGTCTTATATTCTTGGTGTTCTTGTCGCGTCATTCTTAGCAAAGCGCGGCGTTATGTTGGGCGGTGTGGGAGATGATTCCTATTATCCCGGCTTCCTCCTAGGACCAGGCGATTATGACGAAGAAAGACGCCTTCTCGGCGCTTTCGGCGTTCATGCTCCGGAATTCCCTGTCGATATTTTCCTATATATCGCCAGCACGCTTGTGCTTCCGCTATATAATCTCGTAAACGTTCCAAATGTTCAGAAATCCATCGACACGCTGGGGTTGGATCCTAAAGCACTGCAAGATTATCAAGGTAAATTCTGGGTTGCTTATTGGGTGGTGACAGCGTTGATTGCAGCGCCCTCTATTGTTGTGGCCATCGTTGCGTGGATTCGCAGGAAAAAACTAGGCCGCGTCTGAAATCATCAATGTCTCTCAGGCAACCGCTCAAAGCGAGCACTGTAGCCATGACAATTGCAAACTTATGTCTCTAGCCACGAGGCCATTCGCGGCTCCCGTTGCGAGCGTGATCCAAGCGAACCATGCTCGAACTTAAGCGGAAATGCGACGCTTGCTGCGACAAAAGCCTCGCACGCAACTGAACCGGCGCTGCGTTAGCTATCCCTCATTACCACCGATAATAGGGGTACCCGTAATAGGGATAGCCATAGTAGCCATAGTATGGCCAGCTCGTTGCCGCCGCAGCGGCACCCGCCGCCAAACCCAGCGCGGCCCCAGCAACCGCGGCGCCTGGATTATACCCGTAATACCTGTAGTATCTATGGCGATACCCATAGTACCTGTGATGGTAGCGATGGTAAACCGGCTCGATTTGTGATTGCAGAGCTACGGTCTGCGGGCTGGCCACACTCATCGGACCGGCCGAGGCCGTCCCGGTAAGCGCGAGCAGGGCCGCTCCGGAAGCTACAGAAATTGCTATCTTGTTCATGGCACAACTCCTTTCGGCTATGAAACTGCGCTACCGGGCATTAGTTCCCGATCTCCGAACTTGCGTGTAACAATTTAGTGCCAAGGCCGTTTTCCTCCCGCTCAGACTCCGTTTATGGGTAAAGCTTCACAAGCTTTGGTGGTGGGCGCGCGAGTAAGGGCTGAAACGAGACAATGCCAGACCTTCTTTTGGAGCTTTTTTCCGAGGAAATTCCCGCGCGCATGCAGACGCGCGCGGCCGAGGATCTTTGCCGTCTCGTCGTGGAGGCTTTGCGCGCGCGCGGCCTTCCGCATGAGGGCGCGGCCAGTTTTGCCACGCCAAGGAGGCTTGCCCTGCATATTTGCGGCCTTCCGGCGCGCCAGCCCGACCGGCGCGAAGAGAAGAAAGGCCCGCGTGTCGGCGCCCCCGAGGCTGCAATCGCGGGGTTTTTGAAAAGCACAGGCCTCAAATCCCTCGCGGACGCCAAAATCCAAAGGGATTCGAAAAAAGGCGAGTTTTATGTCGCCGTCATCGTAGAGAAGGGCCGGGACACTATCGAGGTTCTGGCCGAGATCCTGCCTGCCGTGATCAAGAATTTTCCCTGGCCAAAATCCATGCGTTGGGGTGAGGCCTCGGCGCAGGCCGGATCGTTGCGCTGGGTGCGCCCGCTGCATGCGATCCTCGCCACTTTCGGGCCGGAGACGGAACAAACGGAAGTGGTGCCCTTCGCCGTCGACGGCGTGCGCTCCGGAAATGTCACCTTTGGTCATCGATTCATGGCGCCCGGCCAAATAAGAGTCCGCCGGTTCCACGATTACGTTGCGGCGCTGCAAAAGGCCAAAGTCGTGCTCGATCCCGCAAGGCGGCGGGATATTATTCTTTACGATGCGCGCAACCTTGCCATGGCGCAGGGGCTCAAGCTCGTCGAGGATGACGTGCTGCTGCATGAAGTCGCAGGCCTTGTCGAATGGCCGGTTGTTTTGACCGGAGAATTCGACAACTCTTTTCTCGACCTGCCGCAGGAAGTCATAAGAACAACAATACGCGCCAATCAAAAATGTTTCGTGCTGGAGGACGCCGGAACCAAAAAACTCTCCAACAAATTCGTTGCGGTCGTCAATATCGAGGCACGCGATGGCGGCCAGGCAATTGCGAAGGGCAATGCGCGCGTGGTGCAAGCCCGGCTCGCGGACGCTCAGTTTTTTTGGCAGAGCGATCTCGAAATTAAGCTTGAATCGCGCTTGGATAGGCTAGATCAAATCGTCTTTCACGAAAAACTTGGCAGCCAGGGCGCGCGGGCAAAGAGGCTCGCAGAACTTGCCCGCTTCATCGCGCCCTTTGCCGGCGCCGATGCGGACCTCGCCGCGCGTGCCGGCCGACTCGCCAAGGCCGATTTGACTTCCGAAATGGTTTTGGAATTTCCGGAATTGCAAGGAATCATGGGGCGTTACTACGCAGCCGCGCAGGGCGAGCCTAAGAATGTCGCGGCGGCGATCGAGGATCATTACAAGCCCCAGGGCCAGAGCGATCGCGTGCCTACGGCGCCCGTTGCGATCAGCGCCGCGCTCGCCGATAAATTCGATATGCTGACCGGATTTTTTGCGATTGGCGAGAAGCCGACCGGCAGCAAGGACCCTTATGCGCTCCGCCGCGCGGCGCTTGGCGTCATTGCGATTACCCTCGAAAACAATCTGCGCCTTTCACTGCGAAGTCTTTTTGCTGCAGCCTTGCAACAATACGGCGTCATCAACGGGATCGCACTCGCGAGCGACGCAAAAGCGCTACTTTCCGAGCTCTTGGGTTTCTTCAGCGAGCGGCTCAAAGTCTATCTGCGCGAGCGGGGCACGCGCTACGATCTCATCGACGCCGTGTTCGCCCTGCCAGGTCAAGACGATCTTCTCCTCATTGTCTCCCGCGTCGAAGCGCTTGGCCGCTTTCTCGACACCAATGACGGCAAAGATCTTCTCGCGGGCTATCGGCGCGCGGCCAATATTTTGCGCGCCGAGGAAAAAAACGATGGCCCAGGCGCGTTCGATGGCGCCTGCGACCCTAGCCTTCTTCGCGAGCCTGCGGAGATCCAACTTTGGAACACCATTCGGAGCGTGAGCGCGGATACGCAGCGCTATTTGGCTCTAGCCGTCGAGCGCATCGGCCATCCCGGGTTTACGGATGACACGTCCTTTGAGGCTGCGACGGAATGTTTGTCCTCGCTGCGCACGTCGGTCGACGCTTTTTTCGACAAAGTGACGGTCAATGCCGAAGATGCACGCCTCCGGCTCAACCGGCTGCGGCTTTTGAACGAATTGCGGCGCGCGATGCATTGGGCCGCCGATTTTTCGAAGATAGCAGGTTGATCCGGCAAGAGCTTGCAAGAATAAGGAAGAGGTGGCAGGGTAGGACTATAACTGGTAGCGATCTCAAAAAGGTTCAATTTCTAAAGGAGGAAACTATGCGGCGCCGTGAATTCCTTGCCACGATCGGAACGGCTGCGGCCGTTTCGTCAGCCTCTCGCGCTTTTGCTCAGGCCGGCGGCAGAAGTGCGCAAGGGGTCAGCACCGCGCTATTCGTCCGGCTTGAAGCGAAGCCGGGCAAGGAGGCCGAGGTCGCGGCGTTTCTCGAAGGCGGTCTTCCGCTTGCCGAAGCGGAACCAGCGACGATTGCTTGGTTTGGCGTTCGTCTTGGGCCCTCGACCTTCGCAATTTTCGACGCGTTTCCCGATGAAGCCGGGCGGCAAGCGCATTTGAACGGGAAAATCGCCGCCGCGCTGATGGAGAAGGCTAAGGATTTGCTGGCCGAGCCGCCATCGATCCAAAAGGCCGACGTTTTAGCGGCGAAATTGCCGGGTTAGCGTTCGTCAAGCGCTCGGCGCAGCCCGGCGTCAATCGAATTCCCAGGCCAGTGTCCAAAGCCGGGATCGCGCAAAGTTCGGCGCCGGTGACCTTTGCGTTTGGCCGTGCCGGGCAATTGATTTTAATGCCTCATGATTGATTTCAATGCCTCATAACTGATTTCTATGCGGTCGATAGTAACAAACGATTTCCCTCGCCTTGTCGCGGCGCGTAGTTTTCGCGGAGTCTGCTAGCCGGGATGCGTGGCCAATCTGCCATGCAGGTATCGGCACAGGTAACGAGGCTACGAAGCCTATCAAGCTATGAGGCTAGTATCATGAGCTTAGT
>CAYWHF010000002.1:0-24372 GCA_964457695.1 uncultured Methylocapsa sp. | reverse complement strand
TCTCGTCATGGGCGTGGCCAACAGCCGGTCGATTGCCTGGGGGATCGCCAAGGCCGCCCGCGAGGCTGGCGCCATACTTGCCTTCACCTATCAAGGGGAATCGCTAGGAAAAAGGGTCAGGCCACTTGCCCAAGAACTCGACGCCAAAGTTTTGGGCGATTGTGATGTCACCGATACAAATTCTTTAAACGCTGCATTTCAAGAAATCGCGGGCTCTTGGGGAACTCTCGATTTCGTTGTGCATTGCGTTGCTTTTTCCGACAAGGATCAGCTGACGGGCCGGTATATCGACACAACAGCAGAAAACTTCGTAAATTCGCTTCTCGTCTCTTGTTATTCGTTTACCGCTGTCGCCCAGAGGGCCGAGAAGCTTATGCCGAACGGCGGCGCCATGTTGACCTTGACTTATTACGGGGCCGAGAAATGGATGCCGCACTACAATGTCATGGGTGTCGCCAAAGCGGCGCTCGAGTCGAGCGTGCGCTATCTTGCCGCCGATCTCGGCGAACGCAATATTCGCGTGAACGCAATTTCCGCTGGGCCAATCAAGACATTGGCCGCCTCCGGCATCGGCGATTTCCGCTATATTCTCAAATGGAACGAATATAATGCCCCACTGCGCCGAACGGTGACCATCGAAGAGGTCGGCGAAAGCGCTGCCTTTTTGCTTTCACCCATGGCACGTGGCATTACTGGCGAAATCCTCCATGTCGATGCCGGTTACCATATCGTTGGTATGAAGAATCCGGCCGCGCCTGACATAGCTGTTCAAGCTAGGGATTAGAGCAAGAGGACTTTGTTTCGAAACGTCTTCTTGCTAAGGGAGCTTCCGTTTGTCGACTGTCCGGTTTCGCGAAGCAGCGCAATTTAGCCGATTACTAATACTGGCAAATCGCTCTCGTGGAACATTTTCGCCCCAATTCTGCGGCAGATGCTTTCTTGGCAAAATCAGGGTTCAGGGAGGGAGAGTAAAGCTTCGTGCTCCTGGAAGCTTGGCAACGAGCCTAATGGTCCGGACCGTTCCGGTCTGTGCCCTCGGCTTTAGCAGGTAGCTTGTGCTGTTAAGCCTATGAACGCCCAAAAACGCCGGGAAAAAGACGCACCACCTGCGGCGATGTCCGGGATGGTTTTGCGAGGCCCTCTACGGCCGGATTTGATCCGCGACGAATTGCTTTGCGAAATCTTTTCGTCAACAGTGTCAAGAAGCCCCTCTGCCACTGCTTTGGTGACAGACGAAGGCAAACTAGACTATGCCGAAGTCGACGCGCGAGCCGAGGCTATCGCGCACGGTCTCGTTCGAAAAGGAGTCCGTCCGGGCCGGGTCGTTGGACTTTGGATGCCGCGCGGGCCCGAACTGCTTATCGCTCAAATTGCGATCGCAAAAACCGGCGCGGCGTGGCTGCCGTTCGACGCGGACGCCCCTCCCGAGCGCGTTACGATTTGCCTGTCCGACGCCGAAGCCTCTGGTATCTTGACCACGCCAGACTTTGCCACGGGGCTCAACACCAATTGCCCCGCCTGGACAGCTGCCATCCTGGCGGGTGGTTCCGAGGGGGCCTCCGATCCGGAGAGAATTGACGCTCGCGCGCTCGGAGCCCGCCCGGACGATCCGGCCTACATCATCTACACCTCTGGTTCGACCGGCACCCCGAAGGGAATCGTAATTTCAGGCCGCAATATCTGCCATTATTTGCGTGCTGCCAACGAGTGCTATGGAATTCGCGCCGATGATATTGTCTTTCAAGGCGCCTCGGTCGCCTTCGATCTTTCCATGGAGGAGATTTGGCTCCCCTACTTCGTAGGCGCGAGCCTGTTCGTCGCGACGGCCGAACTCCTCGGCGAGACCGACAGGCTGCCCGGCGTCATGGAGGCGCATCGCGTGACAGTACTCGATGCGGTTCCGACTCTGCTTGGGCTTTTGCCGCGCGACGTCGCAACTTTGCGGCTGATCATTCTGGGCGGCGAAGCCTGCCCAGTTTCGCTCGGCGCAAAATGGTCGACACCCGGGCGCAAAATTTTCAATTCCTATGGACCGACAGAGACGACGGTCGTCGCAACGGCCGCGGAGCTAATTCCTGGAGCCCCAGTCACAATCGGCCGGCCAATCGCGAATTACACCTGCTATGTTGTAAGCGATGATCTCGAACTTTTGCCTCCCGGCGCCGAAGGCGAACTTCTCATCGGCGGCCCAGGGGTCGCGAAAGGTTATTTACGGCGCGAGCTGCTCACCCGCGAGAAGTTCATTAAAAATCCATTTTTTGCGGACGCTCCCGATCCGGTCCTATACAGATCGGGCGATGCGGTCGAGATTGATGCGAACGGCCAAATTCTCTTTCGCGGCCGGATCGATGACCAAGTCAAAGTGCGCGGGTTTCGTGTTGAATTGGGCGAGATCGAAGCAAAACTTGCCGAAGTCGCCGGCGTTGCGCAAGCCGCCGTCGTCCTGCGCGACGATCATGGCAGAAAGGTGTTTTCTCCTTTACCCTTCTCTTTTTTAGAGGGCGAATTCGACGCAAAAAATTGGCGCGGGGAATGGCCGGGGAAATTGCCCCCCTATATGGTTCCGGGGCGGTTTGAAGTGGTCCAATCTCTGCCGAAACTCGCATCCGGCAAGATCGACCGCAAAGCGCTAAAGCAAGTCGAACTTTCCTACACCCCGGGCATCGAAGCCCAGGAAGAGCCGCGCACCGAGACAGAAGCAAGACTTCTCGAAGCGGCCAAGCGCATTTTCCCGCCCCAGGCCATTCCCTTCGATGCCGACTTTTTCACCGACCTTGGCGGACATTCCCTGCTCGCGGCGCGATTCATCTCTGCGGTGCGCGAATCGCCAACCCTAGCACGGATCACTTTGCAGGACGTCTACGCGGCACGTTCGCTACGGGCCATGGCCGAGCTTCTCGACCGCAAATTGGCTAGTTCCTCTAAGGCCGAGGACCTGTCCTTCGCGCCCCCGCGTCTATTGCACCGTTTCCTATGCGGATGTGCGCAGGCGGTTGTACTTCCCGTTATTCTTTCTCTCGTCACCGCGCAATGGCTGGGGGTGTTCGTAAGCTACATGCTGCTCACGGGGATCGAGGCGAGTCTCTTTGAAGAAACCGTCTCGCTCATTGGCGTCTATATGTGCATCAATATCACCACGGTTGCGATTGTCATCGCAACAAAGTGGTTGGTCATCGGAAAAACGAGACCTGGGCGCTACCCGCTGTGGGGAATTTATTATTTCCGCTGGTGGGTAGTGAAACGCTTTTTGGGGCTCGTCCATGTCAAATGGTTCCAGAACTCTCCGCTGATGCGCATGTATCTTTTTGCGCTCGGCGCCAAAATCGGCAAGGACGCCATCATCGGCGAGATCGAGCCGGGCGCTGTCGACCTCCTCTCCATCGGCGCGGGCGCTAGCATCGGATCGATCGCCAATCTTTCCAATGCGCGAATCGAGGGAAACGAGCTTGTCATTGGGACGATCGACATTGGCCCAAACGTCTACATTGGGTCCTCCTGCGTCATCGAGGAAAACACGGTCATAGAAGAGGGAGCCGAACTTGCCGACCTGACAGCGATCCGCGCCGGGAGCCGCATAGGCGCATGGGAAGTTTGGGACGGCTCGCCGGGCCGCAGGGCAGGCAAAGTAGATCGCGCCGCGCTGGACGTCCCCCTCGACGCTTCTATCTCCCGCCGGGGCGCCATGATGTTCCTTTACCTCATGGCGCTTTTGGCTATACCCCCGCTCGGCTTGATGCCGATAATACCGGCTTTTTGGGTATTCGACCGGATAGACGATGTGATCGGCACCGCCGACGTCGACCGTACGCTCTATTTGATGTCCATCCCAATCATGGCATGGCCGACGTCCTTTGTCATGATACTCGTCACCGTCGCCTTCATCGCGGTTTGTCGCTGGGTCATTCTGCCGCGCGTACGCGAAGGCCCTTATTCGGTTCACTCATGGTTTTACTTGCGTAAATGGGTAGTGGCGCTCGCAACAGAGGTGACGCTCGAAACCCTCTCGTCATTATTCGCGACAGTCTATATGCGCGGCTGGTACCGGCTGATGGGTGCCAAAATTGGCAAGGATGCGGAGATCTCGACAAATCTCTCGGGCCGGTACGACCTCGTCGAGATAGGCGAAAAATGCTTCATTGCCGACGAAGTTGTCTTAGGCGACGAAGAAATCCGCAATGGCTGGATGTATCTAAAAGGGGTAAAGACCGGCCCGCGCGTCTTTGTCGGCAATAGCGCCGTGGTGCCCCCAGGGTCCGAGATTCCGGCCCATGCGCTGATCGGAATCAAATCCAAGCCGCCCGCGAATTCAATGATGCAAAAAGGCGACACCTGGTTCGGGTCGCCGCCCATAAAGCTGCCGGTCAGGCAGGCATTCGATGCCGGAGGCGAGACTTGGACCTATGAGGCGCCGCGCTGGAAGAAATTCGCGCGCGCTTGCTTCGAGGCCGTGACGATTTCGCTCCCGACCATGCTGTTCATCACCTTTGGAACGTGGGCCGTAGAATGGTTCAGCGCCAGCGTGCTTGAGGGAAGATATTTCGAGGTGTTCTGGCAGTTTATCTTTGCTTCGGTTGGCATATGCTTGGCTCTGACCATGGTGGTCATCGCGATAAAATGGATCACCATGGGCCGTTACGAACCGATGATGAAACCCATGTGGTCGTGGTGGGCGATGCGGACTGAGGCGGTCGCCGTTATCTATTGGGGCATGGCGGGCAGAGTCTTGCTCGATCATTTGCGCGGGACCCCGTTTCTGCCCTGGCTCCTGCGCCTTTTCGGCACGAAATTCGGACGCGGGGTGTTCATGGACATGACCGACATCACTGAATTCGACTGCGTGAGCGTCGGCGATTACGCTGCTCTGAATACGCTCAGCGCGCTGCAGACACATCTCTATGAAGACCGGGTTATGAAAGTCGGCAGAGTTTTCGTTGGCAAGGGCGTGACCGTCGGCGCGGGCTCGACTGTCCTTTACGATACGCGGGTTTCGGACTTTTGGCGACTTGGACCTTGGACCTTCGTCATGAAAGGCGAGCAGATCCCCGCGAGTTCGGCATGGGAAGGCGCGCCCGCGGAGCCCCGCCCGGCGGCAGGGTAAATCATTGAGAAATCAGCCGCTTAAAGCGTTTCAAGCAAGAGCGATCGCGGCAATTTGGCGGCCGTAGTCCGGCTCGTTTTTGTGAACAGAACGGCGGTAGGAATAGAAGTAATCCGGTTCGGCATAGGTATCGCGCGCCAGATCCTCGAAGGAGCCTATGCCCGCCGACCGGAGCCGCATTGCAATAAAATCTGGCAGATCGAACATGAAATGGCCATTGCGCGCCGATGCCGCGAAGAAGCGGCCGTAACCGCTCGATGCCGAGATGAACCGGCTGGCAAAATCGGCGCCGACTTCATAGCTTTTCTGCGCGAGAGCAGGCCCGAGCACGGCAACCGTCGAAGCCCGCCGTGCACCGGCTGTCTCCATCGCATCGAGGGTTGCTTCGAGCACGCCAGTAAGCGCTCCCTTCCAACCGGCATGGGCTGCCGCGATTACCCGCGCCGTCTCATCGGCGAAAAGGACCAAGCCGCAGTCGGCACCCGTCACACCTACGCTAAGGCCCGGCGTTGTGGTCACCAGAGCATCACAGCGCGGACGCTCGGTAAACGCCTCTGTCACGATCAGCACTTTGGGCGAATGGGTTTGGTATGGAACCAGGAACCACGCTGGATCGACGTGTAGATGCTCCGCCATCCGGCGGCGGTTTTCGGCAACGGCCGCCGGATCGTCCCGTGAACCGACGCCGCCGTTGAGCGAGGCATAGACGCCGGTCGAAACGCCGCCTTGCCTCGTAAAGAAGCCGTGAGTTAGGCGTGAAATTTCGAGAGAGCTTGCCTTGAGGGCAATCGCGGTTTCTTGCATCATTCCGCTGCCGTCTCGAACCCTGGTGGAACGGTAAGACCAGGCTCTGTCACCGTAAGGACCTTGAAGAGCCTCGCCATATCCCCCGCGGCCAACTCCAGCCGCTCTCCAGCAAGGCGCTGGAGCGCCGAATCGATAGCCGCATTCTCGCGGGCGCTCGCCTGGTTGCGCAATTTTGCGGCGCGTTCGTAAAGTCCGAGTCGCGCCAGCCACTCGCCTTGCGGCACCGGGCCATGGACGGAGGCACCGGCTGCGCGCGCCGCTCGGGCGAGAGCGCCAAAATCCACATGTGCGGTGATGTCCGCTTCGCCCGGATCAATCAAGGGATCGGCAAAGCGATGACTTCTCACGGCCTGCAAGGTTTCACTATGCGCGGGAGAATCATAGCCATAATCTATAGCGAGGAGCGCGCCGCCTTGCGCGGAAATGCGCGCCGCAAGCCGCGTCATAAGCCGCGCCGCCGCGAGGCCAGCCTCGAGCACTTGGCCAGGCCCGCCCCGCGCAACGAGACCGGGCTCAGGGTCAGGCGCAAGGCCGAAGCACAAACGCCCTTCGTCATTCAGGCCGACGCGCCGCTCATGCCATCCATTCGCGCCCCGAACGAATTGGCGGATCGGCAAGCAATCAAAAAATTCATTGGCTACAACGATCGCGGGGCCATCCGGCAATTCCTCCGTGGTTGTGTGCCAACTTACAGCGCCAGCGTAGTCCTTTAGCGCCACGCACTGGCAGTGCTGCAATGTGCCGTTTGACTCGACGAGGCGTATGTCGATTGCAGAAAGAAAATCGGGCGCGATGCGCGCGGCGCGTAACGCGTCCGCCATCAGCGTGCCCCGCCCCGGCCCCAATTCGGCAAAGAGAACCGGCCGCGGTTGTCCCATCGAGCGCCAGACCGCCACGCACCAAAGCCCAATCAATTCGCCAAACATCTGGCTGATCTCGGGAGCCGTGATAAAGTCGCCGCTTTCACCGAATGGCATTTTCGACCTGTAGTAGCCATGCACCGGATGTGTCAGCGCAAGGGTCATGTAGGTCTCAAGACTCAATGGTCCGTTGTCGGCGATCATTTCGCGAATGAGAATTTCAAGCGGGGTCATGCGCGGCTGTATTCAGGTCATTCCCTGCGCGGGCGTCCGGAGCGGCCGATAAGAATGATGCCTGCCGCAATAAGCGGCAACGATAAAAGCATTCCCATCGTTGCACCGCCAATGAGAAAGCCAAGCTGCGGATCAGGTTCGCGGAAAAATTCGCAGCCAATTCGCGCGATCCCATAGCCCAAGGAAAAGAGCCCTGAAATGAGACCTGGCCGCCGCAACCCTCCCAAATGGATTGCGAGACGCAGCACGAAGAACAGCACAAATCCTTCGAGACCAGCTTCATAGAGTTGGCTTGGATGGCGCGGGAGCGGCCCGGCGCCGGGAAAGACCATCGCCCAGGGCACGTCCGTGGGCCGCCCCCACAATTCCGGCTTAATAAAGTTCGCGATGCGGCCAAGAAAAATCCCTATTGGAACCGCGGCGGCGCAGACGTCCAAGAGGCTCAGCATGGAAATCTTTCTGCGTTTCGCAAGGATATAGATTGCAAGAATGGTCCCGACGAGTCCTCCGTGAAACGACATTCCGCCATTCCAAAGGGCGAAAGCCTCGGCCGGGTGCGCAAGATAATAAGCTGCATTGTAAAATAGCACATAGCCAAGCCTTCCGCCCAGAATGACGCCCAGTGCCGCATAGACGAGGAGATCGTCGATATCGGCGGGGGCGGGCGCTGGCCGAGCTTCCCAAGAGACCTTTTGTTTAGTTAAGCTGCGGGCGTAGGCCCAGCCGAGCATGAGGCCCGCGATATAGGCCAAAGCATACCAGCGGATCGGCAAAGGCCCGATGTTGACAAGGACGGGATCGATGGTTGGAAAGGCAAGGGTGATTGGCATGGCGCTCAGAGGGTCAGGAAACTAATCAGAAAAAATCCGGGGCAGCGGTATTTCAGTGGGCCAGCACCGTTTGGCAGTGGAATCAATGCTAGATACAAGCGTTGCTCCGGCCGGTCCAACATGCAGGCAAGGGAGTAGATCGAAGCGTTGCACATCCAGGCGACAACGCCAAGACGGTTTGCGGCACAATTGATTGGCCAGCGGAAATTCCGCGTGCTAGAAGCGCTCATAGCCAGGAGCGGGACATGGCACAGAGCCGGGTCTATGAAGATTTCACGCGTCTCGTAACCGACGCCGCCGAAATGGCGCAAGGCGTTCGCCGCGAGGCCGAAACGGCGATCAAGAGTCAGCTCGAACGGCTGCTCGCAACGATGGATGTCGTCACGCGCGAGGAATTCGAAGCGGTCAAGCAGATGGCGGCGAAGGCGTGCGACGAAAACGAGAAACTAAGCCAAAAGGTAGCTGCGCTCGAGGCAGGGATTGCCGCCGCGGGCAAGGACTCCGGCGGATAGGCCAAGCTCACTCAAAGGGTACACGGAAGGTGGCATCCCTGCCGGTTGCCGGCATCCAATCTCCAAAAATCCAAGAAAGCTATCGGCCGTGCTTCTTAGGCGCTAGAATAGCCATCTTGGCCGCCCTGACCTGGCTAAACGAACTTCGGACCCAGCACCATGCCCGATTACGACTCTCAAAAGCATACTCCCGACCAATCACACTTTGGCCTGCGCACGTTCTTGGTGCGAGATTGGCCCTACCTTGCCATGTTGGCCCTTGCCCTATTCGGGGTTGCTTACACAAGCATAGCGCGCCAGGCGATGACGACTTATTGGATTGCCCTTGCGCCTTGCTTCGCCGTTATCTGCGTAATTACGCGCTGGCGAGACGCCGCGAACAAAGATCAGCATTGGAAGCTTATCAAAACCGAGGCCTTGCACTGGCTCGCGGTTGTCGTTGCGATGTGTCTGGTCTTTGTGTCAGCCGTAAAGCAGATGATGAGCTCGGACGCGAGTGCCCTTATGATATTGACGTTGTTGGCGTTGGGAACGTTTACGGCCGGCGTGCATATCGGGGCTTGGCGCATATGCCTGGTTGGGATAGTGCTGGCCGTTATGGTTCCCGCGATCGCTTGGCTCGAACAAGCGACTCTGCTTTTGTTTTTGGCAGCCATTGTAATTTTGTCGATAGGGGCACTGGTCTTCAGACGGGGCCGGCGAAGTTTTAAGGGCGCCTAGCCGATTTCGTCCTGACTCTTCAGCCTTGTCCTCGGTATTACCTTAGCCTCCTGAGGCATCAAATGAACCTGCAGGAAGCTGCCGCAGCGCGAACCGGGCGAGGACGCCAATTGCGGCAGCAAGCGGCACCGCAAGTAAAAGGCCGACGAAGCCAAAGAGATAGCCGAAGGCAGCGATGGCGAACATGACCCACACAGGATTCAGGTGGATCCGGGACGCGACAAGATAGGGAGCGAGGACATAATCCGCGATCGTCTGGCCGGAAACGAAAATTGCCAAGACGATGGGGATCATCGTCCAGCTCGGCCAAAACTGGAGCACCGCCACGCAAACGGAAAGTAAAAGCCCTGCGAGCGAGCCGAGATAGGGAATGAAACTGATCAGACCGGCAAAAAGCCCTATGAGAATTCCATGGTTGAGACCTATGAGGTGCAATACCAGCGCATAATAAAAGGCAAGGACGAGGCAAATTGTCCCCTGTCCGCGAAGAAATCCGGAAATCGTGTCGTCAAGCTCCTTAGCTAGCTCTTGCACCGTGCCGCGGTGCGCCGGAGAAATCGACTTGTTGATGGTCGCGATCAGGTGCTTCCAATCCTTAAGCAGATAGAATGTCACGATCGGAGTGACGATCAGAAGAGACAAGGCCGACATCAATGCCTGGCTGTCCGACCATAATGAGCGCAAAAGGGTTGGGACCCAGTTCGCGGCAAAAGAGGCAATTTCTCCTGCCGATTGTTCGGCCTCGCTCAGCCCCTCACCAACGATCTTGCGCAGCCACGGGCGGCTCGGATTAACTGCCAGGGCTTGAAGCTGCCCGATATAGCCAGGAATCTTTTCAATAAGGTCGGCGATCTCGGTGCCTATGATTGGGATTGCCACGACTGCAACCCCGCCTACAGCAACAATGAAGAGGCTGAGCATCGTAAATGCGGCAATTGTCCGGTTCAGTCCAAATCGCTGGAGCCAGTTGACCACAGGGTCGAGCAAATAAGCGAGCGCCACTCCCGCAAGGAACGGCAACAATATATCGCGCAACAGCACGACCAAAGCGAGCACCGCTATGAGAGCGGCAATCGAAAGCGTGGAAGGCCGCCGCAGGATCATTAGCGGCAATTCTGACGGCAAAGTCATTCGTCCATGATACCCCGCCACCAAAACAGCTACTGATTCGCTTCAAGAGTTGCCGTTCGACTATGGGAGTCCGCCCAAGCGTCATGCACCACGCGGAGGTCCAGGCCGCTCAGACTAAGGTTATGCACGATTTTTTCGTTCCGCCAGCGCTTTGGCATTACGAAGCGATCAGCCGGTGTCTGTCTAGAGTAGAGCAACGGCCTCAAAAAGCAAATGCAGTCACGCCGGTGGAAGCGGACGGTGCGTTCTGACAGACGCAAAAACTTCTTGATGGGGACAACCCGGCTGAAGCTAGTTGCAAATGGCATTCACCTTGTGATTCCCTGCAACCGCTGACTCAAAGGCAAGAGGTGAGTCGCGCGGCAGCAAATCCGTTCCGTCTCAACCGCAGGAGCGTGCCGGGCTTGGCTGAGGACCCGTCATCGAAGGCCATGGAATGTCTTTTTTGCAGATCGATCTCGATCGCACCGAACACCCTGTAGACATCATTGAGCGGATCGCCGCGCTCAATCATTGGCCTTTCGAACGCGGCGAGCAGGACGAAATTTCCCTCAAGATTGCTGGCGGCTGGACCAAATACACAGTTGCCTTTACGTGGCTCGCCGAGGTCGAGGCGCTGCATGTCGCCTGCTCATTCGACCTCAATATCCCAGAAACGCGCCGGATGGAGCTCGTCTCGCTTGTTGCGCTCATCAATGAAGAGTTGTGGATCGGGCATTTCGACATTTGGCCCGGCGATGGCGTTGTCATGTTCAGGCACGCCATATTGCTCTCGGGCGGCGCCGAACTGAACGGCCAACAATGTCAATCGGCTCTCGCCAGTGTCGTGCGCGCATGCGAGCGCTATTACCAGGCGTTTCAATTCGTCGTCTGGGCCGGCAAGGCCGGACCCGAGGCGCTCGCCACTGTGATGTTGGAAACCCAAGGCCGGGCATGACATGAATTCTGCGGATACCGCCCGCTTCAACCTTTCCCTCGTGCTTGCCGGCGCCGGCAAGATGGGCGGCGCGATGCTGCGCGCTTGGCTCGATCAAGGCTATGATCCCCGGCAAATCAATGTCATTGAACCGAATCCGTCCGAGGAAGTTCTGAACCTCGCCCTAGCTAAGGGATTTGCCTTAGAGCGCCCTCCGCAGCCGCCGGAGGTTCTCGTGCTCGCGATGAAACCGCAAAGCCTCGATGAAGCGGCGAGCGGACTAGCTTCTCTCGTCGATCGCAATACACTGATCATCTCAATTCTGGCAGGCAAGACGTTCGCTGATATTGCGGCCAGACTGCCGCTCGCGCGTGCGATCGTCCGCGCGATGCCAAATCTGCCCGCCGCGATCGGGCGGGGCATATCCGGCGTTGCCGCAACCCCCGCGGTAACGCCGGTTCAACGCGCGGCGGCCGAAAGTTTGCTCGGCGCGACGGGGCAGGTTGAATGGCTTCCCGGAGAGCATTTGATCGATGCCGTTGCGGCCGTATCGGGCAGTGGACCGGCTTACGTCTTCTACCTCGCTGAAGTCTTGGCGGGCGCGGGTGAGGCCCTGGGCTTGCCCGCCGAAATGTCGGCACGGCTCGCGCGCGCGACCATTGAAGGTGCAGGGGAGTTGCTCTTCCAAAATCCCGGAATCTCCGTGCCGGAACTGCGCGCAAATGTGACGTCACCTGGTGGAACGACCGCCGCCGCCCTGGAAATTCTCATGTCGGAAGATGGCCTAGCGCCTCTCATCGAACGAGCCTTGAAAGCAGCGAAACGGCGGGCAGAAGCTCTATCCGGATAATTAGATCATGCTGCGCGCAGGTTTGCTTGGCCATCTTGCTCTAATTACAGCCTTGGTGCCCGCCGCTCCTAACCACGCCGCCGGCGATGAAGACCCTTTTGTTGCACTCGAGACAAATACCCCAGGGTTTTTCACATATGTGAGACGGGAAGAAATTGAAGCCCTGACCGACGTTAGCCCCTCTCACTGTATCTTGTCTCTCTTATCACAAACCAAAAATATTAGAGCGTTTCAGAAATGCTCTTCTATCTTAGAAAAACTGCAAAGGAATGATTTCGTCTCTGTCCAAGCTGATTTCGGAAACACATATATTATACCGGAAAATGTCGCTTCGATAACATGGACAAGCCATTCCCGCTGCCAAATAACTTTGAAAAGCGCCAAGTTCGTTTACGCCAAACAATCATGCAACGACGTTCACGATGCGCTGGTTCGCGAATAGTTTTTGCCCGCGGCACGGCGAATGGTTCTGGCAGCAACCACAACATCCCAGTTAATGGGGCGAGGAATTCGACGAGTTCTATGAACAGAGGCGAGCAAATTAGGTGAATTACCCCTTGGAAGCTGCTTTGGCCGGGACTACATAACTCTGTCTTTTGGCGCTGTCCCAGGAGAGGACTATGGCCGACGAAACCAACAGCAAAGAAGAATCGCAGGCCGAAGCTGGGCCGGATACCAAGACAATAACGGCGATTCCCAAGGATCCACGGAATGCGATCATCGACGCGCTTTTGGAGCTCGCGGGCGAGCGCAGCTGGGAAGACATAACGATCTCGGACGTCGCTTCGCGCGCAAATGTCTCGCTTTCCGCGTTTCGTGACTATTTTCCGTCGAAAGGCGCGGTTCTTGCGGGTTTTTCGCGCCGCATCGACCATGTTGTGTTGGATGCCGTTAGCGATGACATGGCTGGCGAACCAGCAAAAGACCGGTTGTTCGACATTCTCATGCGCCGCCTGGACGCGCTAGCTCCCTACAAACTTGGGCTTGAGGCCATATTCGACTGGGCACGGCGCGATCCTCTGGCCGCCTCGGCGCTTAACCGAGTCGCCATTAATTCCATGCGTTTCATGCTTGAGGCGTCGGGTATCGACTCCGAGGGTCCCGTTGGCGCGTTGAAGTTGCAGGGGCTTGCGATTGCTTGGGCGCGGGTCCTGCGGGTCTGGTTTGCGGACGATGACCCGGGCCATGCGTCCACGATGGCAGCCCTCGACCGGGAATTGACGCGTGGAAGCAGTTTTGTTGGCATAGCCGAGGATTTGAACCGGCTCGTGTCGCCGCTTTTCTCGCTCGCGCGATCCTTGTTGGAATCAAGGCCTCGTCGTAGCCAGTCTCGCACAAACGAGAAATCCGTTTAGGTGCGGTTGGAATTGCACTTGGCGGCTAAGAAATATAGTTTAGAATTATTCCAAAAATGTTTCACGTGAAAACTTTTTGTCCGGTTCCCGCCCAAAACCTTACAACCCGGAGGACAAGGTTTTGTCTTGGGAGAAGTCAGATCGCCCGATTTTTTGGTCCGATTGAAACGAGGCCCCCGGCGAAGCTTCATTCGCCAAGCCCATGGCCGGAGGGCAAAGCGGCTGTAAGATCGGCCTAAAATGCGAAGGCGCCCGGACAAGAGCAGCGGCCCGGCGTTTTACTCCCGGCAACCCGCAATGGTGCCACCTCTTTCCGCGCCTCGCAGGCCCGGTCCAGGTGCCGGGGAAGACGGCAGGTAACACCAAATACACTACGCTCCTGCTGACAATTGCCCGCCCTGCGGCTATGCTTCCTTGTCGAGGTTTTGGGCGGATCGCTAGCTCATGGCGAGCAAGATCTTCATTAGCTACCGGCGTGACGACAGCGCGGGCCATGCGGGGCGCGTGCATGACCGGCTCGAACGCGAGCTCGGCCGCGATTTCCTGTTCATGGATGTTGACGCGATCCTTTGGGTGCGGATTTTGTCAAAGTATTGAGCGCCGAGGTCGCCAAATGCGACGTGCTGCTCGCGGTCATCGGGCCGAATTGGCTCGATGCTAAGGATGAAGACGGAAACCGGCGTCTCGATAGCGAAAGTGATTTTGTGCGTATTGAGATTGCAGCGGCGCTAAAGCGGGGTATTCCGGTGATCCCGATTTTGCTCGAGGGCACGCGCATCCCAAAACCCGAACGCCTGCCGGATGACGTCAAAGATCTTCCTCGACGAAACGGGCTTAGTGTCCATCACGCCTCGTTTCACAGCGACATGGACAAGCTCGTTCGTGCATTGCGGGTGATTATTGCTCCGCCGGGGCCAACGGAGGTCACTGACAAGTTCAATCCTACTTTGCGCGGGCTGAGTATACAGCAGCCCCCTCTGCCCCTAGAAGATTCACGCCAAGTCCGGACGACAGGATCTGCTCAGCCGGCAACAATTGCGCGCGAGGTGGAGCCGCGTGCCGATGACCGCATCAAGATCGATGCTTCGATCTACCATGGCGCACCCGACGGCTGGTTCAAGCCCGGCGCCGGCAAGTCCGAGTGGTTTAAGGACCATGATGCTGGTCCCGAGATGGTTGTCGTGCCCGCAGGCGAGTTCACCATGGGCACGAGCGCATCGGAAATCGCCGCTCTTAAAAAAGTGTACGGCCAGGAGGGGTATGATTGGGAGGGGCCTCAACGCACCGTCACAATCAAATTGCCTTTTGCCGTCGGCCGGTTCGCCGTCACTTTCGACGAATGGGACGCCTGCGTCGCGGACGGCGGCTGTAACGGCTACAGCCCAAGCGATCAAGACTGGGGCCGCGGCAAGCGGCCCGTGATCAATGTGAACTTTGACGACGCTATGGCCTATGTGGAATGGCTGTCCCGGAAGACGGGAAAGACCTACAGGCTGCTGTCTGAGGCCCAGCACAAATATGTGACGCGGGCAGGAACGGCGACGGCTTTTTGGTGGGGGGAGACGATCTCAACCGCGCAAGCCAATTACAACGGCAACTATACCTTCCGCGGCGGCGCCAAGGGCCAGTTTCGGCAAAAGACTGTGCCTGTGGACAGCTTCGAACCTAATCCCTGGGGCCTTTGCAATGTCCATGGCAATGTCTGGGAATGGGTTGAGGATGTTTGGCACGCGAACTACAAAGGCGCACCAACGGATGGATCGGCTTGGCTCCAGGGCGGCGACCCCTCGGAACGTGTCGTCTGCGGCGGTTCCTGGCGCAGCGGTCCGCAGAACCTCCGCGCGGCCAGCCGCCTCAGGAGCGACTCAGTCGACCGGGACGGCAATCTCGGCTTCCGGGTTGGGCGGACGCTCGCCTCTGAGACTTTGCTTCTTTAGCACTGGGGTCCAGGCCCGAAGCCCCCGGCCAAATTTTGGGGAAGTAGGGATGACGGCTGCTCTTAGATTTCTTTACCCTCTCAGCCGTCATGGCCGGGCGCGGACCCGGCCAGGCACGGCGTTCTGGCTTTTGGCGCTTTGCCGCTTGGCGGCATTGTGCGAATCAGGTGGCGCCACAAAAGCTTCGCCATCACTCAACCACCTTCACGGCTGCTTCGCATTCGCTCTTTGTTCCTCGCCCTGGGTCCATTCCCGCGGGGTAAGATCGATGAGGGCAGGAGCCACGCGGCGGCCTCCCTGGCGCCCAAGCTGGCCAAGGCTTAACCGCTCGCTGACCCAAAGCCGGAACGAGGGCGCGGCGAGCGCCAATCCCACTAAATCTGAGACAAATCCAGGTAGAATCAGCAGCACCGCCCCAAGTCCTGCCAATGTGCCGTCGAGCAGCTCGTCTTTCGATAGGCTATTGTGTTCACTTGCGTTCCAAGCTGCCGCCCGGCGCAGCCGGAGGGCTGCCGAGACGCCCATGCGCCGTAGCATTGCCAAACCAGCCAGACTTGTCAGAATACAGGCAAGTATGGCACCCAAGAAACCGATGGCATGAACAACCGCACCGAAGGCCGCGAGCTCGGCTCCGAGCCAAACCGCAAAGTACACGACGATTTGAATTGGCAAGCGAATGAGAGGCCGGTGGACAAATCTGCCATGAGACCGTAGGCGAAGCATGAAGGTCACCGTTGAGGCTAGATTTCAGCTTTATTGTTCCCACATAACATAGCATGATAAGCGGCTAATCAAAGCGCATAAGCTTCAACCCCCCGGCCATTAAGTACCCCGATGCAATTTGACATGACAACCATCATTTTCGCATTGCTCGCCGCTTTCGTCGTTTGGAAGCTGCGATCGGTGCTTGGATCGCGCAGTGGAACTGAAAAGCCGCCCAGAAATCCCTTTGCGAGGCGAGCTCCGGGCGCGTTTGAGACCCCGCGGAGCGAGACGCCGGTTCAAGCAATTACCCTCCCTGGGGCGGCTGAGACCCCAGTTGACGCACCGGGCAAGGACGAAAAATGGAAACCCTATGCCGAGCTGGGGTCCGGTGCGTGGAAGGGACTAGACTCCATTGCAGCCGCCGATCCCAGCTTTGCCATCCAACCCTTCGCCGCTGGCGCCAAATCGGCCTATGAGATGATCATTGTTGCCTTCGCCGAGGCGAACCGCGACATTTTGCGCAACCTCCTTTCCGCCGACGTTTATCGAGGTTTTGCCGCCGCGCTCGACGAACGTGAGAAACGCGGTGAAAAACTTTCGACGACATTCGTTTCGATCGACGCGCTTAAGGTCGAAGACGCGATGCTGCAGGGTCGCACCGCCAAGATCAAGGTGTATTTTACCTCTCAGATGACCACCGTCACGCGTGACAGCAACGGTGCAGTGGTTGATGGCGACCCCGACAAAGTTATCAAAGTCGACGATATCTGGACGTTCGCCCGGGAAACAGGCTCCCGCGATCCGAACTGGAAGCTGTGCGCCACCGAAACCGCGCATTGATTGGCCGTCCTTCCGCTGCTTTAGACGCTCCCAATGGCCGTCCCGGTTTTCTCACCGGCCTCTGAGCTGGTAATACCAGAGCGGAGGGGGTTTTTGCTCACTCCCATGAGATTTGCCGATCTCGGCGGATTTGAACACGACGATCACCTGGAGGCTTTTCGGGTTTTTGCGCTCTCCTGCGCCGCGATCGCAGCCAAATCACTTCCTTTACGAAAAGCAGCGTCTGCTTCGGCTTATCTCGAAGCCATTGCTCACGAGGCGCTGCGCAATTCACCGCGCGACCGCACTGAGGCAAGAGAGTTTTTTGAAACCCATTTCACCCCTTGCCACATTTCCAATGGTTGCGCCGAGGAGCACGGAAACGGCCTCCTGACGGGTTACTACGAACCCATTGTCGACGGTTCGCTGACAAAGACCAGCAAGTTCACAGCCCCGATCCTCGGCCGGCCGGACAACCTCGATGCGATCACGCCCTATTTCGACCGTGCAGCCATCGAGTTTGGAGCCGATGCCTGCGGTCCCGTGCCCCTGGTTTTTCTGCGCGACCGCATAGAAGTGTTCCTGATTCAGGTTCAAGGCTCGGCTCGGGTCCGCCTTACAGATGGCAGGCTTGTGCGGCTCGTCTACGCCGGGCGCAATGGGCATCCCTATACCTCGATAGGAAAGATTTTGATCGAGAGCGGCGAGTTCGCCGAAAGTGTAATGTCGCTTGCCGCTCTAAAACAGTGGGTCCGGGCGAAAGGCCAAAATCCTGGAGATGCGGGCTTCGCGTTGATGCAACGGAACAAATCTTATGTCTTCTTCTCGCTTCAGGAAGATTTTGGTTCATGCTCCGGTCCTATTGGCGGCCAAGGAATCGGGCTAACCGCATTGCGCTCTCTTGCGGTAGACCGGACGATCTGGAGTTATGGGCTGCCTTTCTGGGTAGCCGCTAACTTGCCTTGGTGCAGCTCACTACCGTCGCCGTTCCGGCGAATGATGATCGCGCAGGACACGGGTTCGGCTATAACTGGTCCCGCACGCTGCGATATTTTCTTTGGCTCAGGGGATGACGCGGGCGCGCTGGCCGGCGATATTCGGCACAAAGGCGAAGTCTACGTACTTTTACCCGCTGGCGAGGCTTTGGCTCATTGACCAAAAGTTACCCATCCCACACCAAGCCCCAGCACCGCAGGCTGAGCGCGGCAGAACACGAGCTATGGCTTGACGCTACACAAAGCGTCCTTCGCAAGGCTGGCACTCGGTTGCCGCCCTCCGCGCCAGAGAAGATCGATTTGGAATTGCATCCCCGTGAGGCAGCCCTTCAACCATCTAAAGTAACCGGATTGGCGCAGGCGACCAAGGAGACAACGCCCAAGGTCCGGCATCCGCTCCATCCCACAGAACGGCGGCCGCGGCAGACGCTTTCCGGGGGCCAGGCCGCTCCCGACGCCGAGATCGACCTGCACGGCATGAAACGCCGAGAGGCCTTCTTGGCTCTGCGAGCCTTTCTTTTGCGCGCGCAGAGCGGCGGCGCGCGGCTCGTCCTGGTGGTAACCGGCAAGGGCAACCGCGGCGCGTCCGGCGACTTCACGTCAGGCATTTTGCGCAAATGCGTGCCAGACTGGCTCAGTGGCGAGGAGTATCGCGAGATCGTCGCCAGCTTTGAAGAGGCCGCGCGCTCACACGGCGGCTCCGGCGCGCTCTATGTGCGGCTGAGGCGCCGCAGCCGGCCAGCAACGGAGCAGTCAACCTCTTGAAAACGCGCAAACCACAGTTTCATGACATAGCGGCGCCTTCGCTCGCGGATTTTGAGCTGATGGCGCAATCTGCTTTCGCCGCCCTTCCCAAGCGTTTTCGCCAGCTTTGCGATGGCGTCGTGATCTGCGTCGAGGATTTTGCTGACGATGAAACGCTCGACGCGATGAACTGCGAGAGCGAATTCGATCTTTTGGGTCTGTTTCGCGGCCGTGGCCGTGCGCAATCCGGCGCTACTCCGGTGACCGGGCAACTTCCCAATATGGTGTGGCTCTACCGCCGCCCGATCCTCGATTACTGGACCCAGCATGAAACCACGCTCGGCGAAATCGTCACTCACGTCCTCGTGCATGAAATCGGTCATCATTTCGGGCTTTCCGACGACGACATGCACCGCATCGAGCAGGCCGCCGAATAGTCCGAACAGTCCAGATGCGGACTTTCTTCCAATCGCCGCAAAATGGTTGCGGGTTCCTAATGCTTGATGCCGCACTCGCCACCTTAAACCAGATCTTGACGCGACCTTTCCGGCGGGTGCTGGGGAAAACGCTGGCGCTGACCTTTGCGCTGCTGGGTCTTGTCTGGGCGCTTCTCCACAAGCTGATCGTAGCAGGCGCGGCACTTGCCCATCCATGGGCGGCGGCAGCGTTGTCGTGGCTAAGCGGCGTTGGGCTTTTCGTTGGCCTTGCGTTTCTGATCACGCCTGTATCCTTCATTGTTGCCGGATATTTTTTTGACGAAGTTGCGCTCTTGGCGGAGCGGGAACTCGCTCCGGGTGAAGCGCCTGGCCGCACGCTTCCGTTCAGTGAATCCCTATGGCTCTCAAGCAAATTTTCCGCGGTTTCGCTTGCCGTCAATCTAGCGGCGGTATTTTTGCTGCTTGTTCCAGGCATAAACGCCGTGGCGTTCTTTACCGCCAACGCCTATTTGTCTGGGCGCGGCTATTTCGAACTTGCAGCTGCGCGGCACCTTCCCTTTCGCGAGGTGCGCCGGTTACGAAAGGTGAACAACCTTCGCTTATTTGGCGCTGGGCTATTCATGGCGGCGCTTCTTGCCATTCCGATTGCGAACTTGCTCACGCCGCTCTTTGGCACCGCCTTCATGGTGCACATAGCACGAGACATTATGCGATCTGCCCGAAAAACGCCCCATTCCGAATTGCGCCCAGATTGAGCTTTTATATGCCGCGCGTGCCAGCGAACTGTCCGCTTTTCCGATACCGGTAGAGATAAGAGGGCACGATCGTTTCGAACGGTTCCGGCGCAATGCCAAAGCCGTGAAACGTCCGCCCGTCCGCGTCGGCTGAGGGCGAAACGATATTGTCTTCGCGAAGCAGCTTAACTTGGTCAGACGTAATCATAAATGTCTCCGGCAAGAGTCCGAATGACAGTTTGTCCATGGTTTCGGTGACAAAAGCGACTGTAGCGGCGCTCTCGAACGAAAGTGGAACAAGCCGGCGCTTGCGTCCGGTTACTTGCAATATGAATTCGATGACCTGCCGGAACGTCGCAATTTCCGGTCCGCCCAATTCATAGGTCGTGCCCGGCACGGCCTTTCCATCGACGGCTAGCGCGATGGCCTCGGCAACATCTCCCACGAATACCGGCTGAGATTTGGTCTTGCCATCGCCAATCAACGGTAGCGCTGGCATGAGCCGCGCCATGGTGGCAAAGCGATTGAAGAATTGATCCTCCGGACCAAAGATAACCGAAGGCCGCATGATGATGGCATGAGGCATGATTTGGCGCACTGCCGCCTCGCCAAAGGCCTTCGTCTGCGCATAGGCGGAAGCTGCCGAAGGATCCACCCCGATCGCCGACATCTGCACCAATAGTTCGAGGCCGGTCTCTTTGCCCGCCTCGGCTATGTTTTTGGCGCCAAGGTGGTGAATGGCGTCAAAGCGCTGCGCGCCTCTCTCACGCATAATGCCGACAAGATTTACGGCCGCCTGCGCATCCCGCAAAGCGTGCGTCACGGACTCTGGGTAGCGTACATTCGCCTGGACCGCGTGAATTTGGCCAACACTTCCGAGCGGCTGCAGATGAAATGCAAGGTCAGGCCGGCGTGAGGCCACACGGATCCGCCAACCGCGCTGCGCCAAGGCGCGCACCACATAACGTCCGACAAATCCCGAGCCGCCAAATATCGTCGCAAGCCGGCCCGTCATTACATTTTCGCCGTTCATTCCGCTGATCCCCGGTGCATAGCTTCGTCGAGATAAAGCTTCACTTGCTTTTCCGATGGGTCGAATTCAGTGTCCGGGCCCTATTTAACCAAATGTCAATGAGCGCGACAAGGCAAACGGAGCGGGTGAGGTTATTGGCGCATTCGTCGGCGACTGCAGAATGCGCGCGCGATCTTGTTGCGGCGGCGATCGGCACCCTTGTTAACAGGATTAGATTGGCCGCGGGATCATGGGAGATATTGTTTGGCATGGGCGGTTACCGCTTTGTGATGGACCATTGGGTGATGGGCCGGGCAGGACGCCAAGTTTGAAAGGACCCGAGAGCACCTGCATTCGAGATTTCGATACGCGTCAAATCGCCGCCTTCTAACTTGTACCGGCGTAGCAGCTCCGCCTCCGACTCAAGCGTCACCGCATTGGCGACGAGCCGGCCGCCTGCGGGCAAAGCCGCATAGGCGGCGTCGAGAAGGTTTGCATCATTTGTCCCTCCACCAACAAAAATCGCCTGCGGCTGGGGGAGCTTGGCAAAAACCTCCGGCGCTTTTCCTTGCAGGATTTCGATCTGTGGCACGCCAAGATTTTCGGCATTGCGCTTGACGAGGTGCGCGCGATCCTCCCGCGCTTCGATTGCAATCGCCCTATTGGCGCGGTCGGCGAGCAGCCATTCGATTGCGATCGAACCCGACCCCGCGCCAACGTCCCACAAAAGCTCGCCGCGCCTCGGCGCCAGCGACGAGAGAGCGATCGCCCGCACCTCGCGCTTGGTAAGCTGGCCATCAGTCGCAAACCAGGAATCGGCAAGACCGTTTGAGCGAGGGAGAAAGTGCGCTGCCTCGCTCACGGGCATTTCGAGCGCCGCGACATTGAGGGGATCGATATCTTGCAAGTCAAAGGCCGAGGCCAACGTCTCGCGAATGCGCTCTCTCCGGCCGCCCATTGCCTCAAGCACAATCATCCGAGCTTCGCCAAGTCCGCGCGCGCAAAAAAACTTTGCGAGCCGGGGCGGCGTTGTTTCATCCCATGAGAGGCAAAGGATTCTTGCGCCCGGCTGCAGAACGGGAATAATTCGGGCGAAATCGCGCCCATGCAAGGAAACGAGGCTGCAGTCTTGCAGGCTCCAATGGAGCCTTGCCGCGGCAAGGCTGAACGCCGAAGGTGCTGGGAAACACTGCACCTCATTGTGGGCAACATGCGCGCTGAGCAGGGTGCCCACGCCATAGAAGAAAGGGTCTCCCGAGCATAGAACGCAGACAGGCAAGCCTCGCCTTGCAAGAATTGCCGGAAGGGCGTCGGTGAGCGGAGAAGGCCAAATCATGGTTTCGCAGGCAAGCGGGCCGGCAAGCGCGAGATGCCTGGCGCCTCCCACGATCAGCCGGGCTTGCGCGAGCGATTTTCGTGCGGCAGGAGAGAGCGCCTCGGCGCCATCCTCGCCGATACCAATAAGCGTCAGCCATTTTTCGCAAGAGGGCGCGGTCATCGCCGAATGAGCCAAACGGGAAGAACCAACTGATGCGGGTCTTGGTGCTCGGCGGGACTTTTGAGGCGAGCGAGCTCGCGCGGCTCCTTGCCGGAACGCGCGGCATCTACGCAATAATGTCTTATGCTGGCCGCACCAAGGCGGTCATTGCGCCGCCCATTCCTTACCGGACCGGCGGCTTTGGCGGCGTGGAGGGTCTTATAGAATATCTTGCAACCGAACACATCGATGTGCTCGTCGATGCCACGCATCCTTTCGCCGTACAAATCTCTCGTAACGCCGTGATCGCGGCGAAGCGGACAAAGATTCCGCTTGTTGTTCTTTCGCGTCCGGCCTGGGTTCGAACGGTGCAAGACCATTGGATCGATGCCGCCGACATGGCCATGGCCGCAAATGCCTTGGGGCCCGAACCGAAACGGGTTTTTTTGACGATCGGGCGGTTGCAACTCGAGGCCTTTTCCAAAGCACCCCAGCATTTCTACCTGATCCGCACCATTGAGCCGCTCGCGGCTTCCCCGGACTTGCCAAACTGTCGGGTTATTCATGGGCGCGGGCCTTTTGTGGCGGAAGCGGAGGAAGAGCTGCTGCGCGAGGAATCGATCGATAGCCTTGTAACAAAAAACAGCGGCGGCGAGGCGGCCTTTGCCAAAATTCTCGCTGCACGGAATCTGAGGATACCGGTAATAATGGTCGCGCGGCCACACGAGGATTCGCAGGCAGCTTTTCACGATCCGGCAAAAGTCATTGACTGTATCCTTCGTCATCAGCTCGCCCGGCGCGGCGTGTAAACGAATGGCGTTGCATTGTTGCGTGGAATGATACGGGTTGCGTTCGAACCAACAATGATAAGCGTGCTCATGTCCGCGCGGGAAGGATCTGCATTGGCGAGCGTTTCGATGGAAATATGTTCATCGGGACGCCCGATCGCACGGGCAATAACGACTGGAGTGGCCGCCGGCTTTAGGCCCCGCAACAACGCGAAGGCGTCGTGAATGCCGCCGGGCCTTGCGGTGGAGGCGGGATTATAAAGCGCGATGACGAAATCCACCCCTGCGGCTGCAGCCAATCGCTTTTCAACCAGGGACCAGGGTTTGAGATTGTCGGACAAGGAGATCGCACAAAAATCATGACCGAGCGGGGCGCCTGCGCGTGCTGCTGCTGCCTGCAGCGCGGATATACCTGGGCTCACCGCGATATCGAGATTGCGCCAGCACGGCTCGCCCTCCTCGATCGCCTCGAAAACAGCCGCCGCCATTGCAAAAATACCCGGATCTCCGCCAGAGACGATTGCGACTTGACGCCCACCTTCGGCGAGATGCAAGGCATAGCCCGCCCGCTCCATTTCGGCCCCATTTCCGCTTGGGTACCGCGTTTGGCCTTCTCTTAGAGGAAGCCGTTCGAGATAAGGCGCATAGCCGATAAGGTCGCTCGCCGAAGCAATCCATTCCGCTGCTTCCGGCGTTAGCCATTCGGCTCCGCCGGGGCCAAGACCTATGATTCGTAAGCTTCCAGGCGCATTCATGCGTGTCTGCCATGCCCGGGAATTAGGATTGACGAAAAATAGGGTGCTTGGCCATCCGTCTTATCTGCAAGCGGTATGATTGCTTGGGATTCGCTCGTTCCGTGCGCGACATAAAGCGCGGTTGAAAGCCGTCCGGCCTCTGTAATCGCCGCGCGGATTTTTCCGAGATTTGCGCCGATTTTGATGATGACCGCCGCATCGCTTGTTTCGAGATGACGGGTGAGAGCGGCGCGGCCGAGCGTGCCCGGCAAAATGCTCAACACGTCGTCACCCCAGGCGATCGGTGCTTTCGCCGCGCTCCAGCAGCCGGACATGCCGGTAACCCCAGGAATAATTTCTATCCTAAATCGGTCCCTTAACAGGACAAAAAGATGAATGAAGGAGCCGTAGAATAGCGGATCGCCTTCGCAGACAAGAGCAACATCCTGGCCAGCTAGAAGATGCGCCGCAATCGAATCTGCTGCATCCGTGTAGAAGCCATGCAATTGCGCGACATAGCCGGGATCACAAAAATGCAGCTCCGTCGTTATGGGATAAACCAATCGCAATGACAGCAATTCTTTGAAACCCAGCGATCGAATATGGCTTGCGCTCTTCCGCTTGCGCCTTTCTTGGCAAAAGAGGCAACAATTGCAACGCGGCCGAGGATTTTTGTT
>CAYWHF010000001.1:0-26942 GCA_964457695.1 uncultured Methylocapsa sp. | reverse complement strand
TGAAGCTCCTCGCTCGGCATAACGCCAGATTCCGAATCCTTACTGGCCTTGACCAGAATCATGAATTTCATTTCGATATCCTTTTACGATTTGAGTCAGCGTTATGCGTGCTCGGCTCTCACGCTGCGACGAATGGCTTGAAACCGCCGAAAAACATTCGCTTGCCGTCGAAGGGCATGGTTTCCGGTTTCATACCGGCCATGCGTTCGTCTGCCATTGCCTTGGCATTGACTTCGTCGCGGTGAGCGCGCGAGGCGTAGGTAACGATGCCGACGAAGACTTTTTCGCCGGGCTTTAAGTCCACGCTCTGCGGAAACGAGGTCCATTGCCCTGACTTGACGTCGTCCGCCTCGACCTCAACGCATGAGAGCGCGCCATGCTCGCGCCAGACCTTGGCGAACAATTCCGCCTGCTTACGATACGCTTCGATATTCTTTTCGGGGACGGGAACCACGAAAACGTCAACATAGTTGGTCATGTTGATTCTCCTTTTTTATCCGCAAAGCGCCACACGCGGGATCATCCCGCATGGGCTTCTTGCAGTCTCGCGATATCGATCTTATCCATTTGAAGCATTGCTTTCATAACTCTGTTTGATTTTACGTCATCCCTGTCGTGGAGCAACTCGCCCAAAATAGAAGGAATGATCTGCCAGGACACCCCGAACTTGTCTTTGAGCCAGCCGCATCTTTGCTTTTCACCGCCCGCGCCAAGCTTCTCCCAAAGTTCATCCACTTCTTGCTGCGTCTCACAGTTCACAAAAAGGGAAATGGCTTCCGTAAATTTGAATTGTGGACCTCCGTTCAACGCGATGAACTTTTGCCCATCGAGCTCAAATGTGGCGGACTCGACAGAACCCTTTTGGCCGGGCCCAGCCTCTGCACGGCGAGAGATGCCCAGAATCGTTGAGTTCTTGAATATGGAAACGTAAAAGTTTGCGGCCTCCTCTGCGTTGCCATCGAACCATAGAAAAGGGGTTATTTTCTGCTTGAGCTGCATGAATCAGAGTCCGTCGATTTGAGCTATCGATTGGGCCCGGCCGCTGCCAAATCCGCGCGCGCCAGGGAGTTTTGACCCTCACCTCTGACCGGACGTTCCGTCACCGATCTCAAATTTTCCAGACCCTTTTCAAACTGTCCGCCGACCATCTTGTCGCAGTTCATGAAGAGCCCAATCGCCTTGGACACAAGGTTGTTGCGCCCGGCCATGCTCCAAGTGACCAAGGTTTTGTCGCCTTTGGGCTTGAAGGTGAAGGCTGCCTGATTGGTCGCTTTGAACGGTTTCGTGAATTCGAGTCTGATTTCAATCAGCTCCCCCGGACGGCTGGTAGTGATCGTCATGCGGCCCTCGCCCACTTTGCTGTTGCCAGACCAGGCGAATGCGGCTCCCTTTCCCGAGGATATTTCGCCAAAAGTGTTTTTTGCCGAGGGATCGAGCTTTGCCCAAGGCGACCACGCTTCCCAGTGATGGAAATCATTGACCTGGCCGAACAGAGCCGCCGGCGAAGCAGCAATCGTGGCTGTGCGCTCGACACGGAATTCCGAAGGCTGGCGCGCAATCGCAACGAAGATCGCGATGACGGCAACACAAACGACCAACAAAAGTGTAATGAACATCGGTTATCTCCTCCTTCATGCTAACGACAGATTGACGGCATCCCAAACTGCCAAGTTTCAAATCGCGTTTGGTCTCGCTTCGTTTCAGACGATGTGCCGCTCCCAGCGTTACAAGCCGCGAAGATATTCAACCAGCCGGTCGAATGTGCTCGTCCAGCCTCCCTGGTGCCCATCGCGTTCCTTGATTGATCGGAACGGAGCGTGGCGGAATGTCATCACGGTCTTCCCATCCTGCTCGGCGAATGCCACCGTCACCTCGGTTTCAAACCCGCGCTCGCCTTCGTCGTCCCAGGCAAATGTGAAGACAAGGCGTTCTGGCGGGAGGATTTCTCGAAATATGCCGCTCTGCCAGAGATCGTTTCCGGTTTCGGTCGACGTCAAGCAGCCGCGCCAAGCGCCGCCAGGGCGAGCGTCCATATCGAGATAAGTGGCGGGATAATCGCGCGGGCCCCACCATTTGATCGCGTGCTTCGAGTCGGTCCAAAGCTTGAAGACGAGGTCACGCGGCGCGTCGAAGACACGCTTAATCTCGAGCGCCTGCTCCGCCGGTTCAAGCGCGGGGTTAAGTTCGTTTCTTGCGGCCACGTTTTCCATCCTTCTCTGCACACCGGCGGGTGAACTGGTCCAAACGCTCAAGGCCGCCGGTCAAAATGGCGAGTAAACGATAACGCCAGCAATCGAAATCCTTAAGGGCGCCCGCCTCGATCCGCCAGGGCCGCCACTGTGCCGTGCGTCCCCGCGAAAGGGCCCGCGCGCGCTCGAGAACCTTGAGATGCTTCGAGACTGCGGGAAGGCTCATCTCGAAGGGCTCGGCGAGCTCGGTGACGGCGGCGTCGCCCAGGGCAAGCCGCGCGAGAATCGCCCGGCGCGTCGGGTCGGCAAGGGCCGCGAAAGTGCTGCTCAGGCGATCGGTTGCCACGTTATATATAACCAGTCGGTTAATTAATGGAGCAGTTTAATAAACGGCGAGCCGCGGCTTGTCAAGCACGGGCGATGCGATCTTTGAAGGGAGCTTGCCGATCCTGCGCCAATTTTTGAAACTGCCCCTGACAAAACCAAAAATGTTGCGCACCTTGCCCTCATCCGTCACCTCGATGTGAAATGGGAGCTTGCGTTTTGACAGTGGGTCGCCCGTAAAGAAGTTGGCGGTCCGGAGCGGGATCGGTGGCCGGATAATGCGTGCCGGTAAGCGCAAGTCCGCGGCCAAATACGTGCCAATGCTGGCAACAACAGAAGCCAAAAAACGCAGTCTTTTGACCCCCGCATTGGTACCCACCATTTTTTTTTGTTTGCGATGCCGCGATGCTCTTTACCAAGAACGAAAAGTCCAAAATCTGCGGGGCAACGATTGGAGGCAGTCTTACCCATATGCGTTGCAAGGCAAAGGACCATTCACGTTGGAAATTTGTCAGCCAAGCTGTAGCTTAATGATTGACACTGCGATGAGCCATCGATGGAGGGGCGCGGCAAGGTCCCCCTTGAGTCCTGCTGAATTTTTCGGCAGGTTTATTTCCGGCGGCCTAAGCCGCCCTGCGGGTTGCATAACAACAATAAGGCGAATTATGCCGCAAAATACCGGGCCCAAGGAATTTGACGCCTATCTCGATGAGGTCGCAGGCGGGGACCAGCTTCTTGGGCCAGCCGCCGCAGTTCTCCGCGCCATCGCAGCTGCGGGCGTTGAACTGTCGCGCCTTATTGGTCTTGGCCGCCTCGCCGGCTGGCTGGGTGCGAGCCTGGGCAGCATGAACACGGACGGCGACGTTCAGAAGGAACTCGACGTTGTCGCTAACGAAACATTCGTTGACTCGTTTCGGCAGGCTCCGGTCGCGGCGGTCCTCTCCGAGGAAATGAAGGAGCCTTTGGTTCTCGACCCAAAAGGCCCGGTCGCGGTCGCAATGGACCCGCTCGACGGCTCATCCAATATCGATACCAACGTTTCGATCGGCACGATCTTTTCGATTCTACCTGCGGTTGCGGACGCGAATGCCGAGGCCCATTTCCTTCAGCCAGGACGCAAGCAGATTGCCGCGGGCTTCGTCATTTATGGACCGCAGACTTCGATCATTTTTGCGTATGGCAGCGAAGACACGCAAATATTTACGCTCGACAGGTGCGACGGCCGGTTCTACCAGGCGCTATCTGCGCCGGCCATAGCCAAGGACAACCCCGAATATGCCATCAATGCCTCGAATTTCCGGCATTGGGAGGCCCCGGTCCGGGCTTTTATCGACGATTGCGAGCAGGGCGCGGAAGGCCCCCTAAAGCGCGAATACAATATGCGCTGGACGGGTTCGCTCGTCGCCGACGCCTATCGCATTTTGATGCGCGGGGGCGTTTTTCTTTATCCGGGCGACGAGCGGGCCGGATATGGCAGCGGAAGACTGCGGCAGCTCTACGAGACAAATCCGGTTGCCTTGGTCATCGAGCGGGCCGCGGGGAGTGCGACGGATGGCGTAAGACCGATGCTCGACATCATGCCCGCGTCGATCCATGCCAAGGTGCCGTTCGTGTTTGGCTCGCCGGCCCTTGTCGAACTTATCGCGCGCTACCACAGCGATCCTCAATTTTCGGACCGCGCGCCATTGTTTGGCAAGCGCGGTCTCATGCGCCGCTAAACACGAGATAGGACAATCGAGCAAAGGCGAGGTTTACGTGTCCGCGAAACATCCGATCATATCCGTGACCGGATCCTCCGGAGCCGGAACGACCTCCGTGAGGCGCACGTTCGAGCAGATTTTTCGCCGCGAGCAGATTGCGGCGGCCTTTATTGAGGGCGATGCCTTTCATCGCTATGACCGTGACCAAATGTCTGCGGCAATGGCCGCGGAGGAGGCAAAGGGCAATCGCGATTTCAGCCATTTTGGCCCTGGAGCCAATCTGCTTGCCGAGCTCGAGACCGTATTTCGCAGTTACGGCGAATCGGGAAGCGGCAAGACCCGGCATTATGTTCACGACGATGAGGAGGCGGCGCTTTATGGTCATCCGCCCGGTACCTTTACGGATTGGGAGGCTTTGCCAGAAAACAGCGACCTCCTTTTCTATGAAGGGCTGCATGGCGCGGTCAAAACTGGCGACGTCAACATTGCACAATACCCAGACCTGAAGATCGGAGTAGTCCCAGTCATCAACCTGGAGTGGATCCAAAAAATTCATCGCGATCGTTCCGCGCGCGGCTATTCGACGGAGGCAGCCATGGATTTGATGTTGCGCAGAATGCCGGACTATGTACACTATATTTGCCCGCAGTTCACCGCAACGGATATTAACTTTCAGCGGGTACCCACGGTCGATACATCCAATCCTTTTATCGCGCGTTGGATTCCGACCGCCGATGAGTCGATGGTCATCATACGCTTCGCCAAACCGAGAGGCATTGATTTTGCCTATCTGCACTCGATGATCCACGACAGTTTCATGTCGCGGGCCAATTCGATCGTCATTCCCGGAGCAAAGCTCGATCTTGCGATGCAATTGATTCTGACGCCCTTTGTGCTTCAACTTGTCGAGAGACGGCGGCGCTTGGCTTGAAAAAAGTGGTTCGCTTGCGAAAATTTAACTCTACCGGCGTGATATCTTTGATAAAATTGTTCCCCTGGCGCATTGATTTGACAACGGAGTAAATCCTATGGCCCGAATTACTCTTCGGCAGCTGCTCGACAATGCGGCCGAGCATGGCTACGGCGTCCCGGCATTAAATATCAACAATATGGAACAGGGCTTGGCGATCATGGAGGCGGCTGCGGCAACGAGCTCGCCGGTCATCATTCAGGCAAGCCGCGGGGCCCGTGCCTATGCCAACGATATCGTGCTCTCCAAGCTGATCGAGGCGCTGATCGAACTTTATCCAGATATTCCGGTCTGCATGCACCAAGATCATGGCAACAGCGAAGCAACCTGTTTTACGGCGCTCCAATATGGATTTTCGTCCGTGATGATGGACGGATCGCTCGAGGCAGATGCAAAAACGCCCGCCTCCTACGACTACAATGTCGCCGTCACATCTAAGGTCGTGGGTGTTGCCCATGCGGTGGGCGCGTCGGTCGAAGGGGAGCTTGGCGTTCTTGGCTCGCTCGAAACCGGCAGTGGCGATAAGGAAGATGGCCATGGCGCGGAAGGAAAGCTCAGCCGCGAGCAGCTTTTGACCGACCCCGATCAGGCTGTCGATTTCGTGACAAGGACGAAGGTCGACGCCTTGGCGATTGCCATGGGCACCTCGCATGGCGCTTATAAATTCACCCGCAAGCCCGACGGCGAAATTCTGTCGATGCGGGTCGTCGAGGCAATTCATGCAAAGCTTCCAAACATACACCTCGTGATGCATGGATCCTCATCCGTCCCACAGGAGCTGCAGGACCGGTTCAATGCCTTTGGCGGCGCGATGCGCCAAACCTGGGGTGTCCCGGTCGAGGAGATCGTGAACGGCATCAAACATGGCGTGCGCAAGGTGAACATCGATACCGATTGCCGGATTGCAATCACCGCGGAACTGCGCCGCGTCGCTCAGGAAACGCCGGGCGAGTTTGATCCGCGCAAGTTTTTAAAACCCGCCATGGAGGCCATGCGCGAGGTTTGCAGGCAGCGCTTCGAGCAGTTTGGCACCGCTGGAAATGCGCAAAAAATCAAGGTTTTGCCGATGTCGGCGATGGCCAAGCGCTATGCGTCGGGCAGTCTCGATCCGGCCCTTGCGCTTCGCCGCAAGGCTGCGGAATAGATTTCGCCGCAAGCCGAACGATACCGCGCATGAGGGAGCGGCCACGGCGGGGCATTGCCTCTTTCGTCTTCATGGACTGATCGCATGACACCTCTCGTCGTCGCGCCCTCGATACTTTCGGCCGATTTCGCCAAGCTCGGCGAAGAAGTCCAAGCGGTCACTCGCGCCGGCGCGGATTGGATCCACATCGATGTCATGGACGGCCATTTCGTGCCGAATATTACGATTGGGCCTAGGATGGTCGCCGCCTTGCGTCCGCATACAGAGATCCCGTTTGACGTGCATCTGATGATATCGCCTTGCAACCCCTTTCTCGAGTCCTTTGCCGAGGCAGGGGCGGATTCGATCCTTGTCCATGCCGAGGCCGGACCGCATCTTCACCGGTCTTTGCAGGCGATCCGCGCGCTTGGCAAAAGGGCAGGCGCCGTGCTCAACCCTGCAACGCCCGCGTCCCATGTCCAGCACGTCCTCGATTCAGTCGACCTTGTTCTCGTCATGTCGGTCAACCCGGGCTTTGGCGGCCAGTCCTTTATTCCTTCGACAGTCGATAAAATCATTGAACTCAAAGCGATGATTGGCGCACGTCCGATCCGCATCGAGGTCGACGGCGGCATTAATCCTGAAACCGCCGGGCTCGTTGCGGCGGCAGGCGCGGACACTTTTGTTGCAGGATCGGCAATTTTCAAAGGAGGCGCAGAACAATATGCAAAAAATATTGAAGCAATTCGCGTGGCAGCTGCCACAAAACGATGCCGCGATGCTGCTTAAAGCGCTGATATTCGATGTCGATGGAACGCTTGCCGAAACCGAGGAGGCGCACCGGCAATCGTTCAACGAGGCGTTTGCCGCTTTCGGGCTCGACTGGCACTGGGACGAGGAGCTCTATCGCAAGCTGCTTCAGATCACTGGCGGCAAGGAGCGTCTCCAGCATTTTATCGACGAATGGAAACCTCCGGGACGCGCTACGGCGCAGTCTAACTTCGCCGAGATTTACGAGGAGGCTTCGGCGCGCTATGCGGCGCTGATCGAGTCCGGTGGCGTTCGCGCGCGGCCTGGAATTTGCCGCTTGATCGCAGAGGCGCATAAAAGGGGCGTGCGGCTTGCCATCGCGACGACATCGCTCGAGGACAGCGTCATTACGCTTCTGCGCACGATCTTAGGCGAAACGGGCCCCGCAATGTTCACGGCGATTGCCGCTGGAGATGCGGTAGCAAATAAGAAGCCTGCCCCAGACGTTTATTTTCTGGCGCTTGAAACGCTCCGTTGCGGCCCGGATTCTTGTGTGGCAATCGAGGACTCGACCAATGGCATCAAAGCGGCGCGGGCCGCGGGCGTATACGTCATCGCAAGCCCGAGTCATTATTTGCGCGGCGATGATTTTAGCCTTGCGACCAGCGTCCTTAGCGACCTTGGCGAGCCTTATGCTCCTTGCCGCCAGATCGCCGGCCTGAGTTTTGACCGGGACTATGTCGATATAGATGGTTTGAACGCTTGGCTCGGAAAGCAACAGGAAACCGGCGCTATCGCTCGGGCCACTCCCGCCCAAATCAACAAGCGCGCGGCGAAAACCGGCTGATGCACGCGGTCACCGGCAGAGCCGTATTTAAAAGAGCCCCGTCACCTTGCCGCTGTCGTCGAGATCGATCTTGGTCGCCGCCGGCACTTTGGGCAGGCCCGGCATGGTCATGATGTCGCCGCACACAAGCACGAGGAATTCGGCGCCGGCGGCGAGCCGGACTTCGCGGATGTTGATTTCATGATTGCTCGGCGCGCCACGCAGCTTGGCGTCTGTCGAAAAGGAATATTGCGTTTTGGCGATGCAAACCGGATAGTGGCCGTAGCCGCTCTCTTGCAGCCGCTTGATTTGCGTGCGGACTTTTGAGTCCGCGGTGACCTCGCTTGCGCCATAGAGCTTTGTGGCAATGGCCTTTGCCTTATCCCAAAGCGGCGTCGAATCCTCATAGGCAAAGCGGAAATCGCCAGGCACCTTGTCGACCGTGTCCACGACCACCCGCGCGAGTTCTTCGGCGCCTTTGCCGCCCTCGGCCCAATGGCGGCACACGACGATTGGCGCCTCATGATGCGCCATTTTTGTCTTCAACAGTTCGATCTCGGCGGCGGCGTCAAAGGTAAAATGGTTGATCGCAACGATCGCCGGCAGGCCAAAATGGTTGCGGATGTTGTTGACATGGCGCTCCAGATTGATCACGCCCTTTGCCAAGGCATCGAGATTTTCGATGTTGAGATCCTTGAGTTCCGCGCCCCCGTGGTATTTGAGCGCCCGAATCGTTGCGACAATGACCACCGCCTGAGGACGCAACCCCGATTTGCGGCATTTGATATCGATGAATTTTTCCGCGCCAAGATCTGCGCCAAAGCCCGCCTCGGTCACCACATAGTCGGAAAGTTTTAACGCCGTCTTGGTTGCGAGCACGGAATTGCAGCCATGCGCGATATTGGCGAACGGCCCGCCATGAATGAATGCGGGATTGTTTTCGAGCGTTTGCGCGAGGTTTGGCTTCAACGCGTTTTTCAACAGCACGGCCATCGCCCCATGCGCTTCCAAATCGCCCGCATGGATCGGCTTTTGGTCTTTCGTATAGCCAACGACAATCCGCGCGAGCCGGTCCTTCAAATCCTTGATTGAAGTCGCAAGGCAGAAAATCGCCATGATCTCGGATGCGACGACGATATCGAATCCGTCTTCGCGGGGATATCCATTTGCCGTTCCTCCCAGCGCAATCGTAATTTGCCGGAGAGCCCGGTCGTTCATATCGACCACGCGTTTCCAGGCGATGCGCCGCACATCAAAACCCAGCTCATTGCCATGGTGAATGTGATTGTCGATCATCGCGGAGAGAAGATTGTGCGCGAGACCGATTGCGCCAAAGTCGCCCGTAAAATGGAGATTGATGTCCTCCATCGGCACGACCTGGGCATAGCCGCCCCCCGCGGCACCGCCTTTCATGCCGAACACCGGTCCGAGCGATGGCTCGCGCAAGCAGATAGACGCCTTTTTGCCGATCCTGTTCAGCGCGTCGCCAAGCCCAACCGTCGTTGTGGTCTTGCCTTCCCCCGCGGGCGTCGGACTGATCGCGGTGACGAGAATAAGCTTGCCGTCCGGCCGGTTTCCCAAGCTATCGATATATTCAAGCGCAATTTTGGCCTTGTAATAGCCAAACGGCTCAAGGTGCTCGTCTGAAATCCCGAGCTTGTCCCGCGCCACATCGGCGATCCGGCGCATCGTTGCATTTTGGGCGATTTCGATGTCTGATGGCATGGTCCGTCCTCTTCGAAGCTGCCCTCAAGCCTCGACCACGTTTTGCGGCCTTCCTGCCACAAAAGAGTCGATGTTATCGATGAGCTGATCGGCGAGTATTTGCATGGCCTCGCGGCTCGCCCAGGCGACATGCGGCGTGACGATAAAATTCGGCAGCCGCAGATCGAGCAGGAGATTTCCTTGCTTTGGCGGCTCGACGGTCAGCACATCAAAGCCCGCGCCGCCCATGATCTTGCCGTTGAGCGCGTCGGCCAGAGCCTGCTCGTCGACGAGGCCGCCGCGGCCCGTGTTGATCAGGAGCGCATCGTTTTTCATCATCCGCAATTCGCGCGCGCCAACCATGTTCTTCGTTTCGGGTGTGAGCGGCAGATGTAAAGTGACAATATCGCTCTCGCGCAGCAAGGTTTCAAAATCGGTGAGCCCCGGCTGCGCGATGATGTCATAAGCCAGCACCTTCATGCCAAAGGCTTCCGCGATCCGGCCCACCGACTTGCCGATCGCGCCATAGCCGACAATGCCGATCGTCGAACCGCGCATATCGCGAATAGGATGATCGAAAAAGCAGAATTGATCGCAGGCCTGCCAGCGTCCGGCACGCACATCGTCCCGGTAGGCGACGAGATTGCGGCGCAGCGCAAAGGCCAGCGCAAAGACATGCTCCGGCACCGTGTTAAAGGCGTAGTTCCTTATGTTCGACACAACTATACCGCGCGCCTTGCAGGCGGCCTTGTCGACAACATCGGTGCCCGTGGCTGCTACCGCAATCAGCTTAAGATCGGGGAGCCTTGCGAGCGTGGCTTCGCGCATCGGCACTTTGTTGATGATAGCGATTGTCGTGCCCCACAGCCGGTCCACAATTTCATCAACCCCAGTGACTGCGTATTCCTTGTAGCTATGCGGAAAATTCGGCGCACGCAGCTTGGCTTCTAAGGTCGAACGGTCGAGAAAGACGATCGAATGTTGCACGGCGTACTCTTTCTTGTCTTCCGATTTTTTGCCGGTTTCCCAAATCGAAGTTTTTTTTGGGTGCGCTACCCTTCGGTAAACTTTTCTCTTCGGGGGGCCGCATCCCGTACCTTTCGCCGCCTGGCAATTCATCCTGCCAGCGGCGCGTTCTTCCCCCTGTCATGAGAAGCCGCCGGACTGGGCGGAAAGGCACTGGATCCCCGGACCCGGGCGCATGCCGAAAACATGCGCGCCAGGCGGTCCGAAGCTTCAGTCGTTGAGGACGCCCTCCGGATGGAGCTGTGCGAAATGCTCCTGATCCGTCGGTTTTTTCTCCTTGGCCATGATGGTCGAGCGGAAATGCGTCTGCGCCGCGGCGACGCCGCTACCGAGCTGAACCTCTATGCCGATATCGCGCATCGCCATTTCCGCCCCGGCAATTGCACCGAGAACCATGAGGTCGTTGAGGTCGCCGAGATGGCCGATGCGGAAAACTTTGCCTGCGACCTGTGACAAGCCGGCGCCCAGCGACAAATTGTAGCGGCGGAAGGCAGCATCAATGACATCGGCGCCATTAAAGCCCGGCGGCACGCAGATCGCGGTGACCGTATCCGAATACCATTTGGGCTCCTTCGCGCAGGGCTGCAATCCCCACGCCTTGACCGCGGCGCGCACGCCGCTTGCCAGCACGTGATGGCGTTCGAATACGCGCGGCAGCTTTTCTTCGAAGAGCATGTTGAGCGACTCCCTCAAGCCGTAGAGCATCGGCAGTGCCGGCGTATAGGGGAAATAACCCGTAGCGTTGGCCTTCATCATGTCGCCGAAATCGAAATAAACCCGCTTGAGGCCGGCGCTCTTATAGGCCGCGAGGGCGCGCGGGCTCGCGCAGACGATGCCGAGACCGGCCGGCAGCATCAAGCCTTTTTGGGAGCCGGCTACGGCAAGATCGACACGCCAATCGTCCATGCGGAAGTCAATGCTCGCGATCGAGCTCACGCCATGGACATGAAGCATCGCGGGATGATTTGCTGCGTGCATCGGCTTTCGCACGACTTCGGTATTGCTCGTCACCCCGGTCTCGGTCTCGTTCTGGACCGCGAGCACGGCCTTGATCTGGTGGCTCTTGTCGGCACGCAAGACAGTTTCGACTTTCTCGGGATGGACCCCCGTACCCCATTCCTCCTCCAAGATCTGAACGTCGAGGCCGACCCGCTGCGCCAAATCGATCCACAAATGGCTGAATTGCCCGAACCGTGACGCCAGCACCTTGTCGCCCGGAGAAAGCGTGTTGCAAAGAGATGCCTCCCAAGCGCCGGTTCCCGACGAGGGGAAAATAAAGACCTGCCCATCGGCGGTCTTAAAGACCTTCTTCAAATCCTGAAACAATGGGAGCGTGAGTTCGGGAAATTTCGAAGACCTGTGGTCTTCCATCGCGATCACCATGGCGCGGGTGATGCGGTCAGGGACGTTGGTCGGCCCCGGAACGAAAAGAAAATGGCGGCCCGGCATGGTGTTTCCTCCATATGTTTGCCTGATACATTACTAACAAAACCAACGGCTCAAGCGCAACCGCGTTCCGCACCGATATCCAGATTGCAGCTTGCGAGGTCCGAAACAAATTCGGAACCACCCCTCGCCTAGGCTGCAATGCACCAGAGCTACCCAAGGATCAGGATGGCGCGAAAATCATTGACGTTCGTCAGAGTCGGCCCGGTGATCACGAGATCTCCCAGCGCCGAGAAAAAGCTATAAGGGTCGTTATTGGCTAGCATAGCTTTAGCCGAAATACCCAGATTTGCCGCACGCGAAAGACTCTCGGGCAAAAGCAACGCGCCGGCGTTGTCTTCCGAGCCGTCGATTCCGTCGGTATCCGCGGCGAGCGCAAAAATGTTTGGCTGGCCATCCAAGGCGATCCCAAGCGCGAGGAGAAATTCGGTGTTGCGGCCGCCGCGCCCGGTCCCCCGAAGGGTGATCGACGTTTCGCCGCCGGAAATCAGAACGCAAGGCGGGGCCGCCGGCTGTGCAAATCCGTGAACTTGCTTGGCGATTGCCGCATGGACATAAGCCACGTCACGCGCCTCGCCTTCGATCGCGTTGGCAAGAATAAGCGGGCCGATACCTGCCTTGCGGGCAACCATCGCCGCCGCCTCGAGCGCCAATTGCGGCGTCGCGATCATGATATTGGTAACGGTTGCAAGGCGCGGATCGCCGGGTTTTAATGTTTCCGCCTTTGGAAGGGTGAGATGACCGCGCACATGATCGGGAATCTCGATCGCATATTTTTGCAGGATCGCCAGCGCATCCGCCAAAGTTGTCGGATCGGCCACGGTCGGTCCCGAGGCGATCACGCTCGGGTCATCGCCGGGCACATCCGATATCATGAGCGTGACGACGCGCGCCGGGGCTGCCGCCGCCGCGAGCCGCCCGCCCTTGATCGCGGATAGATGCCGGCGCACGCAATTCATTTCGGCAATCGTCGCCCCGCTCTTCAACAAGGCCTTGTTGACACTTTGCTTGTCGGCGAGCCTCAGGCCCTCCGCGGGCAATCCAAGGAGCGCCGATCCGCCGCCCGAAATGAGACAAAGCACGAGATCGTCCGGCGTGAGGCCCGCGACCATGGCGAGAATACGTTTTGCCGCTTTTTCTCCGGCGGCATCCGGGACCGGATGGCTCGCCTCAATGAGCTCGATGCGTTTGCAAGGCGCTCCATGCCCATAGCGGGTGACCACCAATCCTTCGAGCGGTCCGTCCCAATGGTCTTCGACGGCCTTGGCCATCGAGCCGCCCGCCTTGCCCGCACCCACGACAATCACGCGGCCGGGCGGCCTTGGCGGGAGATGCGCCGGCAGGCATTTTGAGGGCAATGCGGCGCCGATAGCAGCATCCAACATGGCCCGGAGCAGCTGACGAGGATCCATTTCCATGTCTTGAGGCGCCTTTCTTATATGCTTGCCCGCCCAGTTTCGAGGATCTGCTACCCGCAGCGCAGCAAGCGGTAGCGTTACATAACCGGAAAAGCCGAGCTTTCAATCGTTTTCTGCCTCATCAATGCATCGCCGCCAACCAAGCATATGAAAACGCCGAGATTTCCAACGCACGCGCGGGTGACACGCGGTGTTTTCCCGCCAGCGGATTCTCCTATGACGGTGCGGGTGCGCTGTTGAGCTGCGTTGCAACGCCACAGGGAGGGTTGCTAAGATGAGATTTTGACAATAAGCGTTCCGCTCATCGGGTAAGAATGTCCAGTGGTTGAAACTGGATTGGAAGGAGGGGCGGTTGGACGTTCACGAATATCAGGCCAAGGAGATTCTGGCGAATTTTGGTGTGGCAGTTCCACAAGGGGCCGTCGCCTATAGCCCCGACCAAGCGGTCTATTGCGCGACCGAGCTCGGAGGCTGGCATTGGGCGGTGAAAGCGCAGATCCACTCCGGCGGACGCGGCAAGGCTGGCGGCGTCAAGCTCTGCAAGACCTATCACGAAGTGCGTGCCGCAGCAACCGAGCTGCTCGGCAAAACCCTGGTCACCAACCAGACCGGGCCCGAAGGCAAAATCGTCCAACGCGTCTATATCGAGGTCGCCGAACCGTTCGAGCGCGAGATTTACCTCGGCTACGTTCTCGACCGGAAAGTTGAGCGCGTGCGGGTCATCGCCTCGCGCTTCGGCGGCATGGACATCGAGGAAATCGCCAAGGAGCACCCTGAAGAAATCCTTCAGGTCGTCGTTGAGCCTGCCGTCGGGCTGCAGTCCTTCGAGGCGCGCGAGCTCGCCTTTGGCCTTGGCCTCAGTCTCAAACAGGTCAGCCGCGCAGTTACGACTATTCTCGGCTGCTATCGCGCGTTCCGCGATCTTGACGCAACCATGGTGGAGATCAATCCGCTTGTTGTAACCAAGGACGACCGTGTCCTCGCCCTCGACGCCAAGATGTCGTTCGACGACAATGCGCTTTTCAGGCGCGGGACGGTCGCCGACATGCGCGACCACTCGCAGGAAGATCCGCGCGAAGTTCAGGCAGCGGAGCACAACCTCAATTATGTTGGCCTTGACGGCAATATCGGCTGTATCGTCAATGGCGCGGGGCTCGCCATGGCGACAATGGACATGATCAAATATGCCGGCGGAAATCCCGCGAATTTTCTCGACGTCGGCGGCGGCGCCTCGCCGGAACGTGTGGCCGCGGCATTTCGGCTGGTTTTGGGCGACATAAATGTGCGCGCCATTCTGGTCAATGTGTTCGCCGGGATCAACCGCTGCGATTGGGTTGCGGAAGGCGTGGTCAAGGCCTGCCGGGAACTCAACGTCGATGTCCCCTTGGTGGTGCGCTTGTCCGGCACCAATGTCGAAGCCGGGCGCGAGATCATAGCGAAAAGCGGACTCCCGATCATTTCGGCCGAAACGCTGGCCGATGCCGCCAAATCGGCGGTCGATGCGGCGCGAAGTGCTCCGGAGCGAGGTGGTAAGTCATAAGCGCATTGGCGGGCCTACGGCGCAGACGCCTTTGCGCGGGCCTAATTCTTCATTCCAAAGGCGAAATGGTCTTGGACCTTTGCCGCGAATGACTCAAGGGAAAGTTTTACCGCGATGAGTATTCTAATCGATGAGACAAGCCGGGTTATAATCCAAGGCTTCACGGGCGATAAAGGCACGTTCCATGCCAAGGAGATGATAGCCTATGGCACCAAAGTCGTGGGCGGCGTCACCCCAGGCAAGGGCGGGACAAAGCATCTTGGCCTGCCCGTGTTTAATACCGTGAAGGAAGCGGTAAAGCAGACCGACGCAACCCACAGCATCACGTTCGTCGCGCCGGCCTTTTGCGCCGACGCGATCATGGAGGCGGCAGATGCGGGGATCAGTCTTGTCTGCTCGATTACAGACGGCATTCCCGCCCAGGACATGATGCGGGTAAAGCGTTATCTATTGCGCTATCAGCGCGCCCATCGGACACTCATGGTTGGACCGAACTGCGCCGGCGTAATTAGCCCCGGAAAGGCGATGCTTGGAATCATGCCGGGGCATATCTATACGCGAGGCGCCGTTGGCATTGTTTCGCGCTCCGGCACGCTAGGATATGAAGCAGCCGCGCAGATGAAAGCTCTCGGCATCGGCGTTTCGACGAGTGTCGGAATCGGCGGCGATCCGATCAATGGCAGCTCATTTTTGGACCATCTCGCGCTTTTCGAGCGCGATCCAGAAACCAGCGCGGTGATGATGATCGGCGAAATTGGCGGCCCGCAGGAAGCCGAGGCGGCGGCGTGGATTAAAAGTCACATGACCAAGCCCGTGGTCGGCTATGTCGCGGGTTTGACCGCGCCAAAGGGCCGGCGGATGGGTCACGCCGGTGCGATCATTTCGGCAAGCGGCGACAGCGCCGCCGAAAAGGCCGAGATTATGAAATCCTATGGCCTCACAGTCGCACCAAGCCCGAGCGAGCTTGGCTCGACCATGGCGAAGGTTTTGGTGTAGGCAAGGGAAGTGCGCGGGCCAAGTCGAGCGCCGAGCCACCTTCTGGGGCCGGAAGATGCCCATTTCCCGCCGCAGCGGCGCTGAGTTGCTCCGATCGAAAAGCTCGGCAACTCCTTGCCGCGAGGTGCTTTTATGATTGCGTTCAGGCCCGGCCAGCCGGGGTTTGAGACCGGCAATGCGCCGGGAAGCATTCAGGCGATGCTCGACGGCGAGGAAACCGCGGACCTCTTGTTTGAATTGCTCGCAGATGTCGTTCAGCGCAAACATCCAGAGGTCGCGGCCGCACTGCGCGGAAAGCCGGAACCGGGAGATTTTGCCCCGGAATCGCTCTCCCGCGTTTTCCAGGCGCATGGGATTTGGTTCCAGCTCCTGGCGATTGTCGAACAGCACACGGCGATGCGGCTGCGCCGCCAGACCGAGCGCGTGCGCGGCGAAGCGGCGGTCGAGAGCACCTTCGCCAATGTCATCGCGGAGGCGGCGAAGCTCGGCATTGATGCAAAGGAGATTCGCGAGCGGCTGGCCGCAACGCGCGTCCGGCCGGTTGTCACGGCCCATCCAACCGAAGCAAAGCGCGTCACTGTGCTTGAAAAGCACCGCCGCATTTACCTCGTCCTCGTCGAGCTCGAACAGCAGCGGTGGACAGAGCGCGAACGCGCCAGCATTATCGATAAATTGCGCGACGAGATCGCGCTTTTGTGGATGACGGGGGAAGTCCGCCGCGAAAAGCCCACCGTAGATCAAGAAGTTGCGTTTGGCCTGCATTTCTTTCACGAGACATTGTTCGACGGTGTCCCCGAACTTTTGAAGAAGCTCGACCGTGCCCTCAGCGAGCATTATCCGGGCGAACAGTTCGCGCTGACACCGTTTTTTCAATTCGGCTCATGGATTGGCGGCGATCGGGACGGCAATCCTTTCGTCACCAACAAGGTGACGCGGCGCGCGGTCAAGCAAAACGCGCTGGCGAGCCTGCGCCACTACGAGCAGCACCTCACGATATTGCTCCAAAGAATGTCGATCGCGCAATGGGCGATGCCGGCTTCGCAAGCCTTCCAGGCGGCATTAAACGCCGCCCTCGCAAGGAGCCCTGAAGGCGAGACAATCGCGAAGCGTAATTCCGGTGAACCCTACCGGCAGTTCCTTTTCGCTATGCTGCGCAAGCTGCAGGTTACCATCGCACGCACGATGGCTGGGCACGCCGCGGACGCTGCCAGTTATGCCAATGCCGACGAACTCATTTCCGATCTTCGGATCCTTGAGGATGCTTTGGTCGAAGGCGGCGGTGAGCATATCGCTAAGGACCTCGTGCGGCCGCTGCGGTGGGCGGTAAAAATCTTCCGCTTTCGCACCGTGCGTCTAGATCTGCGCGACAATACCACCCGCCTCACGCAGACATTGCAGGCGCTTTGGCAAGCACGCACCGGCCGCAAAAGTGAGACACCGCCGGATGCAGGCTCTGCAGAATGGAAAAACTGGATCATCGCCGAACTTGCCCGCCCGCTGCCGTCACGGCGTTCGCCTCTTGACTTGCCGGCAGAGGCACAGGAACTGCTTGGCATGTTCGAACTCGCCAATGTGAAAGGCGGCCATTGCGACCGGGAGGCTTTTGGCAGTTTCATACTCAGCATAACTCGCTCGGCCTCTGACGTTCTGGGCGCCTATCTGCTTGCCAAGGAGGCCGGACTTTATATTGATTCTGCTGGAGTCGAGGCTTGCTCTCTGCCGATCGTGCCGCTGTTTGAGACGATCGCCGATCTGCGCGCCGCTCCTTCGATCATGCGTGAGCTTTTGTCCGTGCCGCTGATCCGCCGCAGCGCCAAGGCGCAGGGTGGCGTCCAGGAAGTCATGATCGGCTATTCGGACTCGAACAAGGATGGCGGATTTCTTTCCGCCAATTGGGAATTGGCGAAGGCGCAGACCCGGCTGACCAAGATAGGAGCCGAATGCGGCGTTCCGGTCGGTTTTTTCCATGGAAGGGGCGGCTCGGTCAGCCGCGGCGGCGCGCCCACGGCGCAGGCGATTGCAGCGCAGCCACCAGGTTCGATCCGCGGGACTTTTCGGGTAACCGAACAAGGTGAGGTGGTCTCGTTCAAATACGCGAACCGCGGCACGGCCGCATTCCAGATGGAAGTCATTGGCGCCGCGGTGCTTAAACACGCCCTTATGTCCGAACGCGAACAGGCCCTCGTCCCGAGAGCTGAATTCGATGAGGCGATGGAGGCGCTGTCTGGAGCAGCGTATGCAGCCTATGCGCAATTTATTTCGCACCCGGATTTTTTGGAGTATTTTCAGGCGGCAAGCCCACTCGAAGAAATCTCGCTCCTCAACATCGGGTCGCGGCCAGCGCGTAGGTTTGGCGCGCGTTCGCTCAGCGACCTGCGCGCGATTCCCTTTGTGTTCGCCTGGGCGCAAAACCGGCATGTTGTAACCGGCTGGTACGGCGTAGGGAGCGGCATTGCAAACTTCCTCAACGTGCGCAAGGAGCGCGGCGAAGCGCTTTTGCGGCGCATGTTCACTGAGTCGCGTCTCTTCCGGCTGATCCTTGGCGAGGTCGAGAAAACCCTGTGCCTCGCCGATCTGAAAATTGCCCGCGAATATGCGGGCCTTGTTGCCGACGCAGCGAAGCGCGACGCCATCTTTTCGTTGATCGAGCAAGAGTACAGGCTCACCTGCGACATGATCTTGCGCGTGACGAGGGAGCGCGAAATCGGCGAAAGGTTCCCAAACTACCGCGCCCGCCTTGCGCACCGGCTGCCGACGATCAATCAGGTCAATCGCGCCCAGGTTGAACTCTTGCGCCGCTTCCGTGATGGACAGTCCGAACAGGCGATGGAAGCCTTTAAGGTAAACCTGTTGTTGTCGATCAATTGCATTGCGAGCGGCCTTGGCGCCACCGGCTAGGAATGGCCGCATCGAGTTAGCGAAGAAAGAAAGGAAAAGCGCATGAGTTTCACGATCATCGAACAGGCAACGCCGCGTCTGCACCGCTCGGAGCTGGCGGTTCCGGGTTCCAATCCCGCGATGTTCGAAAAGGCAGCGAAGGGAGCGGCCGACATTGTTTTCCTCGACGTCGAGGATGCCGTTGCGCCGGACGACAAGGAGCAGGCGCGCAAAAACATCGTCGCCGGGCTAAATGAGATCGACTGGGGCACGAAAACCTTGATGGTTCGCATCAATGGTCTCGACACCCATTATATGTACCGGGACGTCGTCGATATTGTCGAGGCCTGCCCGCGCCTTGATATGATCCTCATTCCCAAAGTCGGCGTACCGGCCGACGTCTATGCCGTGGACATGCTGGTAACACAGATCGAAGCAGCCAAGAAACGCACGAAGCGGATCGGCTTTGAGGTGCTGATCGAGACCGCGCTCGGCATGGCCAACGTCGAGGCCATCGCGCAATCGAGCAAGCGTCTTGAGGCGATGTCTTTTGGCGTGGCCGATTACGCCGCCTCGACGCGCGCGCGCACCACGGTAATCGGCGGCGTGAACCAGGATTACGGCGTGCTGACCGACAAGGATTCTTCCGGCAATCGCGCCTATTACTGGGCCGACCAGTGGCATGCGGCACAGACTCGCATGATGGTTGCCTGCCGCGCCTATGGCCTGCGCCCGATCGACGGCCCGTTTGGCGATTTTGGCGATCCCGACGGATACATTGCCGCCGCAAAGCGCGCGGCCGTGCTCGGCTACGAGGGCAAATGGGCAATCCATCCGTCGCAAATCGAGCTTGCGAATGAAGTCTATACGCCGTCCGACGCGGAAGTGACCAAAGCCCGCCGCATCGTGAACGCGATGGCCGAGGCGGCAAAGGCCGGAAAAGGCGCCGTGTCGCTCGATGGCAGGCTCATCGACATCGCCAGCATCCGCATGGCCGAGGCGCTTTTGAAAAAGGCCGAGGCAATCGGCGCCGCATCCTGATCGTTGAACTGGGTGCTACACCCGCGCCAACGGGGATACCTTCCCCTCCGCAACCGCTTACCGCCGCGGCGAAGCCCGCAAAGGCAGAAGGGAACGACGCTCCAGAACCGCAGGCTCGAACTAATCGCGCTTTAACAACTCGTAGTCCACGCCTATGGGAAAAGGGCCGCCGGGCGGGGCAATCCCCCCGCAACGCCTCCGGTCGCGGGCATCGCGCGCGCTAATAAAATCGTCGACGCTCCAACTGCCGCTTCCCACATGTTCGAGCGAGCCCGCAATCGAACGCATTTGGGTGTGCAGAAACGATTTTGCGCTCGCCTTGATGTGAATTTCGTCGCCTGCTCGCAAAACGCCGAGCCGCTCCAATGTACGCATCGGGTTTGCAGCCTGGCATTCGGAAGAGCGAAACGTCGAAAAATCATGGTGGCCGATAAGATGTTGCGCTGCTTCCTGCATTGCCAGGACATCGAGCTTTCGTGCGACAAGCCAGGCGCGGCCCCGTTCGACCGTCAATGGTGCGCGGCGGTTGACGATCCGGTAGAGATAATGGCGCCTCACCGCCGAAAATCGCGCATCGAAATTTTCGGGCACACTTTCGGCCGCCAAGACAGAAACCGGATGCGGGCGCAAATGGGCATTGAGACCGTCGCGCAGTACGCCGGGCGGCCAGTCTTTGGCAAGATCCACATGGGCAACTTGCCCCAGCGCATGCACGCCCGCATCCGTTCGTCCCGCGCCGCTCACTAAGATGCGTTTGCCGCAAAGGGCCTTAAGAGCGGTCTCGATTGCTTCCTGCACGGAAAGCCCGTTTTTTTGCCGTTGCCAGCCGGCAAAGGGCGATCCGTCATATTCGATTGTCAGCTTAAAGCGCGGCATTTTTTTTCAAGGGTAGAGCCATGCCCTTGGCCATCCGCGTTCCGTGCAAAAACTCCGCAGCCGGCATTGGCCGCTTGCCGGGGCGCTGCACCTCGAGAAGACGGACCGCACCCTTGCCGCAGGCAATCGTCAGGCAAGCATCGAGAATGAGACCGGGAGCGCCTTCGGCTGCGGCAATCTCCGTGCTCAAAACTTTTATACGCTCCGGCTCGTTGCCCAAATTGGCCTCGAAAAATGCGCCGGGAAAGGGCGCGAGGCCGCGGACAAGATTATGCACGTCCGTAGCCGGCCGGCGCCAATCGATTTGCAACTCTTTTTTGTCGATTTTCGGTGCGTAGCTCTCACCAGACTCTGCCTGCGGGGTAAACACAAGCGCGTCTTGCTCCAGCGCCGAAAGAGCCCGCACGATGAGCCCCGCGCCAAGATGCGCCAGCTTGTCTGCGATTTCGCCGGCGTTCGCTTGCGGCGGAATCGCAATTTTTTCTGCGAGCGCGACCGGGCCTTCGTCGAGCCCCTCCGTCATGCGCATCACCATGACTCCGGTCTCCTCATCGCCAGCCATTATAGCGCGCTGGATTGGCGCCGCCCCGCGCCATCGCGGCAAGAGCGAAGCATGGAGATTGAGACACCCCTTTGGAGGCACATCGAGAACGGCTTTGGGCAGGATCAAGCCATAAGCCGCAACAACCACGGCATCGGGCGCATAGCCTTCGAGCGACAAGACGGCATCTGTGGAGCGAAGCGAAATTGGCGCCGCTACTTCAATTCCAAACCGCAACGCCGCCGCATGAACCGGCGAAGGCACCAGTTCGAGCCCGCGCCTCCCGCCTGGTTTTGGCGCGCGCGTATAGACGGCCGCGACGCCATGACCCTCGGCAATGAGTGCCTCAAGCGCCGGCACGCCAAAAGCCGGCGTGCCCATGAAGACGATGCGCAAAACTTTGGTCCCAACGTTTCGGCGGCCTTGGCGCGCGAAGCTCTTTAGGCTTCAGAGCTTGCGGCCGCGCGCTCCTTGGCCGCCCCGGTCTTGTTGCCTTGCGCCTTCTGCTTGGCATTCTTCCGGTACTTCTTTAGGAGCAGTGCCCGCTTCAACCGGGAAATGTGATCGATAAACAACACTCCGTTCAGATGGTCGATCTCATGCTGAAGACAGGTCGCCAAAATACCTTCCGCCTCGATCTCTTGCGCGCGTCCGTCGTGATCGAGATAGCGCGCGCGCACGCGGGCCGGCCGCTCGACATCCTCGTAAATCTCGGGAATCGAGAGACAGCCCTCCTGAGCGGTCGCGCGCTCCTCCGACGCCCAAAAAATTTCCGGATTGACGAGACAAATCGGCCGTGGCGCAGCCTGCTCCTCCTCGCGCTTGGCGACATCGAGAACGATTACCCGTTTTTGCACGCCAATCTGAATGGCGGCAAGACCAACGCCCGGCGCGGCATACATCGTCTCCAGCATATCGTCCATGAGCGCGCGAATGCCATCGTCAACGGCAGAAACGGGCGCGGAAACGAGACGCAAGCGGGGATCGGGAAGCGTGATGATGTTTCGAAGGGCCATGGCCCGGGAGATAATACGCGCGCCGCCCGTGGTCAATTCGAGACCACGCTATGCCCGCCATCAGAATAAAAGCATCTCACACCAACTCGACCTTTGCATGATGGCCGGCCGCGGCGGCGAGACGCTGGTCGCGCGTGAGCAGCGGGGCGCCGAGCGCTTCCGCAAGGGCGACGTAGACGGCGTCATAGACCGTAAAATTGTTCCGCAATTCCCACACCCGCGGCAAAAGGAAATCGTGGGGATATCTGCGCAAGGGAAAGTCCGCGAGATCGGCGAGGGCAGAGCGGCCACGCTCGCTGTCGATCTCCCCATTCGCCGCATAGCGGCGGATCACTTGCGCGACTTCAACGTCGAGCAAATGAGGCGCGTGCAGCGTCTCCCGAGGGTCAAACAGTCGCCTTTCCACCGCCTTTGCTTCTGGCGTGCGCAAAAGCGCTTCGAGCAGGGCCGAAGCGTCGACGACGATCACAGGCGGTCGCGTTCGGCGCGGACCGCCTGAGCCGGCGCTATGGTCGGCGTCATGCCCGGGCGGCGCTCGAGACGCGCCCGCAGCTCGTCGAGCGTCGGCCGCTCGGCCACCTGGCGAATTTCGCCGAGCAAATAATCGGAAAGCGACATGCCCGCCAGCGCCGCGCGCGATTTCAGCCGGCGGTGAAGCGCATCCGGCACATGACGAATTTGGATCATCGTAGACATGTGAGAAACATAATTGCATGCGGAGCGCATGTCAACGCCCCTCCGCTCTGCGGCTGGCGTCGCCGCGGTGCAACGTGGTACCGGCCGGTGGGCGTACTAGATCCTGGAGAGGTGGCGGTTGAAAGCACCGGACTCGACATGCGGCATCGGCCCAAGCCTGTCGGGGATTCGCCCCCCTCTCCGCCGTCTTTCCGATTCTACGCTACGAACCAACGCGCTATCCGACAGATGCCCGACCTGCGACTGGGCTTCGATTCCTTGCAATTTCAAGAAGGATGGTAGCAACCTAATTCCCGGTCAAATTTCTTATAGGCGTCCACCCTGAGCCGTATTTCGTCGTACTCGCCATGGGTTCCAAGGGTCAGATAATAATTGGAGCCATTCTCCTGGCGTTCGTACACCATAAATTCGCCGGTCATCCTATGCTCACTTGTTCTACGATTGAATGTCTTCATGACCAGATCGTGCGAGATCTGTCCAGCTACTTCGTAGACGAGGCGCCCGTAATAAGGGGCGAATACCTCCTCGCTGGTTTCTTCCTTTATCAGCTCAAGCATTAGGTTATAATGGAAAAAGCATGCTTGGTTGTGATGCTTATGCCACAAGCCAACCAGGGGTGGCCGCCGGAATGGCGCGGCAGCTTTCGTAACACTGGGTCGCCTATCATCACCCTCCAGTCTTCCGATTTCGTCGTAGATGGCGTGAACATTATATCCCCGACCGATAAAATGATGGGCCAATTCCACAACGAGACCGAACGAATATTTTCCAGTACGCATTTTGATATTGAGCCATTCGCACACATCCCGGCGAGCCCACCCGAAATTAGCTATCTCTTCGGGAGTCGCTGTGATTTCATGAGGTAGCGATTTTGACATCCATCTTTCCTTCGTGAGGAAACACTCAAAGATCAGCGACCATAACATGATTCGACTGGAAGGCGTCAGCAAGTCTTATGGCGGTTCACTCGTCATCGATTGCGTTTCCGTGACGATTCTTGGCGGCAAAACGACGGTGCTGATTGGGCCGTCGGGCGCCGGAAAATCGACTCTGCTCGGATTGATCAACGGGATCGAGTCGCCGGACGAGGGTACCGTCACGATTGACTCCAACCCTCTGACGCCGCGATCGGCGCTGCTTTTGCGCCGGAAAATGGGTTACGTCATTCAGGACGGCGGGCTGTTTCCTCACCTCACGGCACGCCAAAATATCGATCTCATGGCCAAGGAGGCCGGCTGGCCGCCGAACCGGCGCCGCGCGCGGGTCGATGAACTCTGCGCGCTGACGCGCTTCCCTCCCAATGCTCTCGATCGTTTTCCGGTCGAATTGTCGGGAGGTCAGCGTCAGCGCGTTTCCCTGATGCGCGCGTTGATGCTCGATCCCGGCATCCTCCTCATGGACGAACCTTTGGGGGCGCTCGATCCCATGATCCGGGCCGAATTGCAGGACGATCTCAAGGGCATTTTCTTGAGCCTCGCGAAAACCGTGGTTATCGTGACCCACGACCTCAGCGAGGCGGCATTCTTCGGCGATACGATCATACTGATGCACAAAGGCCGTGTTGTCCAACAGGGGCAGTTCCGCGATTTGATCGACCGCCCGGCGGATTCTTTTGTTGGCCAATTCGTTCACGCCCAATTGCGGCGACTCGCCACGATAAACCAACTGGCGGTCGGCTCTAAAGCGAGGCGCGCGTGAAACACGGCCGCAAGAAATTCTTGGTGATCTTTGCATTGGCCTTGGTGACGGCCATATCGAGCGGCGCCGCCGGTTCCGGCCCCCAAGTCCGCATCGGCTCCAAGAAATTCACCGAGTCCGTGATCCTCGCCGATCTCGCGGCAAAGCTCTGCGCCTCGGCTGGCGCATCGGCGGTTCATCGCCAGGAGCTTGGCGGCACCCGGCTCTTGTGGGACGCTTTGTTGGCCGGCGAGATCGACATATACCCTGAATATAAGGCAACGCTGACCGGCGAGATTTTGGCGAGCGAGGGTGTTGCAGACGAAAGAGCGCTGGAGCAGGCGGTTGCCAAACGCGGCCTGCGAATGAGCGGGCCGCTCGGCTTCAGCGATAATTACGCGCTCGGCATGATGCCTCAACGCGCCCAACGCTTTGGGGTCACAAGAATCTCTGACCTTGCGCAAAATCCCTCGCTCCGATTCGGCCTCAGCGACGAATTTCTCAATCGCGCGGATGGTTGGCCGGCGCTCCGTGCGGCCTATGGCCTGAACCCGGTAGAAGTGCGCGGCTTGGATCACGACATCGCTTACAAAGGCCTCGCCGAGGGTTCGATCGACGTCATCGACCTCTATACGACCGATGCCGAAATCGGCTATTACGGCATTCGGATTCTCGACGACGACCGGCATCATTTTCCGGGCAATGAGGCCGTCCTTCTTTATCGCGCCGATCTCGAACAGCGCGCGCCAAAGGCCCTGCGCGCGATGCTCCGGCTCGAAGGGCGGATCGACAGCGCGGCGATGAGCGCCATGAATGCCGCCGTGAAAATCGACCGGCGCGCGGAAACGGAAGTCGCGGCGCAGTTCATCGCGGCTAATTTCGGGTTTGTGGATGACGCGCACCCCGACACGCTGGCGAGCCGGCTTCTGCGCCGCACGATCGAACATCTCCGGCTGACCTTGCTGTCGCTCGCAGCGGCGATTTTTGTCGCTTTGCCGCTTGGCATCGTTGCCGCCCGGCGGCCCATGCTCGGTCAGGCGATTCTGGCGCTCACTAGCGTCCTGCAGACGATCCCATCGCTCGCCCTTCTCGTGTTCATGATACCGGTCCTCGGCATTGGAGCGGCGCCTGCGATTGCGGCGCTGTTTCTCTACAGCCTCCTGCCCATCGTCCGGAACACGGCTTCGGGGCTAAAAAATATTCCGCTTCCGATCCGCAATTCCGCGATTGCACTTGGACTAACGCCAATGCGGCGCCTGAGACTTATCGAGCTTCCGATAACATCGCCCGCGATCCTCGCCGGCATGAAAACGGCGGCGGTCATCAATGTCGGGACGGCGACGCTTGGGGCGTTGATCGGAGCGGGCGGTTACGGGCAGCCGATTTTTACCGGCGTCCGGCTCGACAATTTCGGTTTGATCCTCGAGGGTGCAGTCCCGGCGGCGCTGCTCGCTCTCATCGTTCAGGGGTCGTTTGAGCTCGCCGAGCATTATCTCGTTCCACGCGGACTGCGTCTAAAGCCGAACGCCTCTTGACGAAGGCACAGCGATTGTACAACAGGCACGAGCCTCTGGCGGGCGCTGGATTGGCTCGTCGGGTCGTGAAAACTCCAGTATCGAAGGCGCCCATAGTTCGGCTGGATAAGGCACTCGACTTCGACTCTAGGGGCTGAGAGTTCGAACCTCTCCGTACCAGCTGCGACAAATGGGCGATACGCCGCCCGCCACCTTATGCAATCGTACTATTTTCCAGCGCAAAAATGTTTGCGGCTTGAATTAGGCCCTTTCGCGCATTTCCCGGAGCAGGAGTTTTTGCAGCGTTACGAGAGGCGCGCCAGGGATGGCCGCCTCTTCTCGCGGCTTGAAATCACCGATCAGGGTTTTATGCTCGGAGCTGGAAGCGTGCTTGCCAAAATGGGTACGGACGAGCGCGGACGCCCGTGCCTTGTGCTCGACGACGAGCCGCGCGTCAACGCATTGCTGGCCGCGTCCCTTGGGCGGCCGCCCGAAGCTTATGGGCTCGAAAAAATGCGCCGGGCGGCGGAGCTTTGGAACGCGGGAGAGAAGGCGCTCGCCCATATTCATCTTGCCTTTGCCCGCCTCCCCCGTGCGAAAGCGAAGAGCATGCGCTGCTTTTGTTCCTTGCCGAGGAGTGCCTCGACCAGGGCGTGGCCCCTGCCGAGGTGATGAAGGCGCGATCTGCGCCC